>CAMBMC010000084.1 GCA_945868555.1 Chitinophaga pinensis
AATGGGGTTTTAAATAGCAGTAGTTTAATGACACCAAGATATAACAAAAATTGGAGTTTGAATATTCCTTCCTTCATTAACAGTTATATTTCTCCTAGATAAACGCATTTTGAGAATTATTCAAGATGCATCAGGTGTATAAATGTTTAAACGTTAACTTTGATAAAAAAGAGTCTAGAATGAGAAATTTTTTCGCTGTTTTAATAAGTATTGCAAGTTTTTTGACGCTTTTTGGTCAGCAAGAGGTGCGCATCGGCAAGTATGTTTTATCAACGACGGATTTGGCGGTTACAACCTTTAATAACGGAGATATTATTCCCGTTGTTAAGTCAGCTGAAGAGGCAAATTCATATGCATTGAAGGGCAAACCGTCGTGTATTAAGGTCGGTGGCTCAGTTTGGTACAATTGGTATGCTGTTAATGACCCTAGAGGAATTGCTCCAGCGGGTTGGCATGTCCCAAATGAGTGGGAATTGAGCAACTTGATTGATTTTTGTCGAAGTAATATATATTGGGTTGCTGAAAAAAAGAATCGAACAATTTTGCCTGGAACACCAACTAGGGTTGAATATCTACAACCAGAATTTAATTGGTGGGCTTATGGAGAAAATAAAGAGTTTTATGATTCATTTGTTCAGCAATTAAGCTGTCCTAGCGCGATAGGACCGTTGACGCTGGAAATAGCTAAGAAAACAGATTTCTATCCTGTCCGTGTTTTTGCAAACAATCCAAACCAAATCTTTGCTCGAGAGTATTTTTTGAAAACACAAAATTTTGAAGTGAATACGGGAAATGAACAATGGAAATTAGTTGTGAAATGTGATAATTGTGATTCGGACGCTGAAGAAGCAAACAATTGTATTGGTAAGGCGACTCTATTTTTAACTAACACAACGGATTCTCTTGAACATTATAAAATAGAGATTGATGATTTCGGTTTCACTAAAAAAGAAGGCTTAATCATATCTGACCTTGGGGTAAGGTTCGAAGACTTTAATTTTGATGGAAAGTTGGACTTTGGCTTAGGATTCGGTTCAGATCCTTTTGAATATCCATCTCGAGTTTTTTTCTTGGATGATGTGCGCAAGAAGGCTGAATTCAACAAAGAGTTTAACAGACTTTTTTTACTAGGTGAAATTTCATCTTTTGAACTACAAACAAGGACTTTTGAAGGTTTTACATCAATGGCAGACAGCTATGAAATCGTTGAATATTACAGTTGCCCCACGGATTCACTAGAGAATTTCGCGCGCTACACCTTACCGTCTGAATTGGAGCCATATAGAATTAAATATCCGAACCTTTTTTTAGTGAACTATTTCTCATTTTCGGATCATGAAATAACACGTTTCAATCCGAAATCCTATGGGTATGAACAATATACTCTCGATGATTGGGGGTATGGGGAAATGCACGCAGTTAAGGGGGGACATCCGTATTGGGTGGAATTGACGAAGGATGGAATACACGTGGAGGTGCAAAAAATAGATTCAGCCGCATACCACATCGCTGCGCAGAGCAGACAAGAAAATCCATTTAATTTGATTTCTGATCATGAAAATTACAATTCGGAAACAATTTATTTGAAACGGTATGCAAAAGGGGTAAAACGTAAAGGAGATAAATTGATATTGAAAACTGAAAATGGGCAGCTGTTGGAATTTAAAAATACCGAGGAGCCATACTGTTCTAGCTCTTATTTTGGCCTAACTGAGGATCAAAAGTCTTGGATTGTTCGAAGTGCATACGAAGAATCCGAAGCTTATGTGCAGTATATCATTAACTGCGCAACTGGCTCGATTGACTCGTCTATGTTTTCATTTCCAAGATATTCCCCGAATGGTATGTACTGTGCAGAAGGTGATTACGCAGACATGGAGGGTATAGGCTCTTTGATTCTTTATTCATTAAAAAATGGCAAGTGGCTTCCAATCGTTAATGTGACTTTCGAAAACTTAGAATTTTCCTTTGCTCCGTACGACCTTTTTTGGATTGATGATAAAACAATGCTTGTTAAACAGCTTAAATTCAAAAGCAGTCAGCAAGGAGACGAGTATTTTGAATACGCCAAATTCATGTTTGATTTTAACGAAACACGCAGATGATGATGAAAACTTCCAATGTAATCAAAACACCTCTAACGGCATTTCTTATGCTGTTTTCAATTATCTCCTTCTCCCAAGTTACCTCGCTAGCGGGACTTCACCCTGCCTTGCCTGGAGAGATCGACCACTCAAAACCGATGATGATTGATGGTGTGACAACTCCCGTTTTTTCAGCCGAAGGACTACAAATCGCTCCAGAAAAATTGGGTGAATTCTTCTCCTCAGGCGAATTGACCCTTGAACCATATGTAAATGACAAAAAAGAAGTGAAAGCTTTCGTTTTTCGCAAGTTGACTGATGAAGAGAAAAAAATGATGGGCGGGATGATGAAGATGCCAGTGGATGAAATCTCTGCTGATGAAAAGGCGCATCCCATCGATGGTGTCTTGACAGATATGAAAGGCAACAAGGTTAAAATTTCCGATTTCAAAGGAAAGGTGGTCGTGATCAATTTCTGGTTCATCGCCTGTAAACCATGCACCATGGAAATTCCTGAGCTCAATCATATTGCAGCCGAATATGCAGGTAAAGACGTTGTATTTCTCGGAGTTGCCTTGGACGAAGCGAAGGATTTGAAAAAATTCTTGAAGGAACATCCTTTTGACTACCGCATTTGCGCCAAAAGCGATCAATTCGCCAATGAAATGAAGGTCATGTCTTTCCCCACCCATTTTGTCATTGGAAGAGATGGCATCCTTCAGTTCAAAACGTCTGGATTTAGTCCAACGACGATTCCTACTTTAAAAGAAGCCATAAACGCGGCGCTTTGATAAGTTACTAATGACTAATTACGAATTACGAATTTTGTGAGTACATCTCAGGTTTACGAAGAATGAACAAATCCATGTTCCATCAGTCCGTCAGCCGACGGACGGTCCATTGTCCTATATCATCTCCGTACAATTTAATTGCTTCTGAATTAACGCAGATATCAAATTTCTTAAAGGAAGAAATTGTCGCAGACATCAAATTTTTTACTCGTAATTAGTCATTCGTAATTAGTAACTCCTTTTTAGCTCGCGCATTTCACTTCCCCCATCTCCCTATCGATATTGAGCAAGCATGTCGCCAAGGAATCGATGTGTAAGTCAAGAACAGCTTTGTAATTGCTTTTGCGGTAGCCGCCAAAAAGTGCCATGGTAACAGGCAAGGGTTTTCTGATGGCAAGTGACATTTCATTCACCCAATCGGAAAACACCTGTGCACATTCCACCCAGTGTTCGGTGTCGCAGTATCCACCCAAATCATCGTCGAGGTGGCTGTCAGCGCCATGGGCAAAGACCACATAATGCACCTTGTTACGCTTGATTTTTTCACCGACAATCGCCAACTGCTCTTTGAAATAGGAGATATAATGATCGTTTTTACCCGTTGGATTAACATTGCAGTCGCGCGGAATCGCTTTGTCAACGAGAGGATTGAACGAACGTGTGTCTTCGATGCTATTCCCAAAGTGTCCGTCCAAGTCGAGCCAAGCGCCGACAGCACCAAATTCTTCGTACAGTTTCACGGATGCAATTACCTGTCCTGAGAAGGTGCAAAATCCACACCCGCTGTTCGGCATCGCATGGTGCATTCCTGATACAGGGGCAAAACTCAATTCTGTGGGATTCAAATATGCATGACGCATCGCGTTGTAAAGCGCAGAATTGGTGTAGGTCAAACTCTCCACCAGATTCTCAGACCACGGCAAACCATTGGAGTCGAAATTTCCTGTTTTGTTGAATACATTGTCAATGTAGGATCGGGTATGTGCAATTTCAAAATCGGCTTTTTCAAAGGGTTTGAAATCTGCACGAAGATCGAAATGATCGGACAAGCCAAGGTCATTGATGCGCAACATTAAAAGATGAGGTTTTAAAGGCGATTGAGAATACGATTGTTCGCGAATGGAGTCAAAGCATACTTGTTTCTCCGTGAAGAAGGTGGTGATTTTGTTGGCAGTTGTTTTTTTCATGTCCTTTTGAGTTTAGTGGATGATACATCTCATACCACAAAGGACGTGCGACATCACACCAAATGCCGTTTTGTGCAACCTTGCAATTGTTTTTATGCCTAACTTCATCGCGAATAAAATTGTCGAAGTATGCCTAAAATCAAGCGTTTCAGTCCGTTTTTATCCCTTTCTGTTGTCTTCTTGTTCTTCACGAGTTGCAAGGTCTATTATTCCACTTCGGATATTGATAAACAATTGAAATCATCGTTTGAACCGATGTATGCGAACACGCAGTCATTCACAAAGCAGCTGACCGATTTACATGCGCAAATGACGGGACTCAATTGCACAGAAAATCAAGAGCCCTTTTTGACGGCAAACAACTTGATGAAAGAGGTAGATGCCTCAACTGCTGGACTGGTGCTCTTGGAACAAACGGTCAATCAAGAATATGTGCAGTTTAAACAATACACCCAGGGAAAATCACAGATTACGTCAGGTACTGCGGAATGGAAGCAGTTCAAGCAGACGAAGAAGAACTTGAAGGTCCTTGTGGCTCAAATTGAATCACAAAACAAAGAGGCGGTGGAGAAGGCAACAGCGCTGAACACATACATTAATGAAAAAATTGTCCCAACTGTTCAGTTTTGTGATGTGAACATGTATGCGACAAAATTTAAACAGGCAATGGATACCTTGGGTAAGATGCGTGGATACATGGATGGGAATTTTCGTCGCTATGAAATGCAGGTCGCCAATATTGTCCGAAAGTTCAATGCCACGCAAACGGAGAAATGTAGCCAACTGAACAACGACATGAAAACGATGATTGTCGAGCGCGAACAATTAGTAAACATCGCCAAAGCCATGAAAGCAGCAAGCGATCAGTTCAGTGCAAGTGCCTCAGGAAAGCAGAAAATTTACTCTTGTTCGAAAGATTGGGAGATTGTACTGCAGGCAGAAAAAGAAATAATGGCGCGTCAAAAGGAATTGATGGACATGCAGCAACGCATCCAAGCACTTGTCAATCATATGCAAGGCGTGATCAACACCTTGGCGGAGTAAGGTTTTTTGAGCATGGAGCATGGAACATGGAGCGAACTTATCGAAGATTGAACAAAGTCTTAGCATCTTAAAATCCATTATCCTTCGAAGCTCAAAGAGCGAAGAAGTATCCTTTCTCTCTTTTTACCACAGAGGCACAGAGAATTAAAATGCCTAGAGGATAGAATACTCCAACGTTCAAAACCTCTGCGCCTCTGTGGTTAGTCATTCTCTTATCCCCGGGTTTCAACCCTGGGTAAAGCGTATGTTATCGGTCAAAATTGTTAAACCATTTTAATGGTTTACCTCTTCCCGATTGGAATTCTATCTAAACACCTTGTCACCAATGACATGTTTTTTTTTCAAGCGAATTTACTTTTTTGTTAAACAAAAAGTCGTTAAGTGTGTTTTTAGAAAACTATGATAGCACGACTCAATGGCGTAGGAAAAGAATACCAGGTCGGCGACCAAACGATTGTCGCACTCAAACCTGTTGACTTTGAGATTTATGAGGGTCAATTGGTGTTGATCATTGGTCCTTCCGGATCGGGAAAAACAACGCTCCTATCTCTCATTGGTTGTGTCATCTACCCAACTTATGGTCAACTCTATGTCAATGATCAGTTGGTGAATGACATGTCGCAGAAACAATTGGCATCCCTTCGTCTAAATACCATCGGATTCGTTTTCCAAAGTTTCAATCTCATTGCACCGCTCAATTCGTTCGACAATGTCTTGATGCCGCTGCAATTGAAAAGGGTGCCCGCAGCAGAAGCCAGGAGAAAAGCCGAAGACGCCCTCGCACTTGTGGGGATGCTCGACCGACGGAAAAGTTTGCCGAAACAGTTGTCGGGAGGACAGCAACAGCGTGTGGCAATTGCTCGAGCCTTGGTGACCGACCCAAAATTGATTCTCTGCGATGAACCGACAGCATCCCTCGATGCATCATCAATTTCTACTGTCATGAATGAACTTGTTGCCCTCGCAAAGGGTGGAAAAAGTGTGTGTGTCGTTACCCATGACCCGCGACTTTTAGCTTATGCCGATCGTGTGATCAAAGTCGATGGTGGTGAGGCAACTGAAATAGAGAAAGACAAAATTACAAATGCATTTTCAATCCATTAATATGAAAAACACACTATTGGTATTCGCTGGACTAATGCTCCTCGCTTCCTGCGGAGGAAAAGAAGAAGAACCGAAGAAGAAATCTTCCGATTATAACCTGAAAAACATCAAAGAACTCGTCGGGATTGCGCGCATTGAACCGGAGAATAAAATTTCTCCAATCGGCGCTGAAATCGCTGGTCGCGTGGTGGAGATTTTAGTGAAAGAGGGAGAACCGGTGAAAAAAGGGCAACTGATCATGCTTCTGGATGATAGCGCTGAATCCGCGCAGGTGGAACAAAGCAATTCAAAACTCGCTACACGAAATCAGCGGGTAATTACCCTGCAAGCGAAAGTGGAAGCCATCAAAATTAGATTGGAGGCAGCAGATGTAGAACTCAAAAGAGACCGTTCATTGGCTGACGCGAAAGCTGGAACGGAAAAGGCAGCGATAGATTCTGAAACGGCTTACAACAATTTACGCGCTGATTTGATCATTGCACAAGCAGATTTGCAAGAAGCGAAATCAGGAGTAAACGAAGTAAGTGCGGAAACGAACTACATCAGCAAGATGCGCGACAAAAAACGCATTTATGCCCCAGCAGATGGAATGATGCTAAACTGGGACATCAAACTTGGTCAAGCTATTGGTGCTGGAACCAAACTAGGTGACTTTGCTCCCGCAGGGGGATTAATTGCCATCACGGAAGTGGATGAATTGTATGCGCTGAAAGTGAAAAAAGGACAACGCGTTTCAATCAATCTTCAAGGTACGAAGCAAGTACTTACCTTAGGAACTGTTGTGTATTGCGCGCCTTATTTATCGAAGAAATCTATCTTCAGTGATCGTGCAGACAACCTCGAAGACCGACGTGTGCGTGAAGTACGGGTGAGGGTGGAAAATCCTTCTGCTGTATTGATTGGAAGCCGTGTGGAATGCATCATTAAACTGTAAACAATGCAGCTGCTCTTTACCGCACTAAAATTCATGAGGTTTGATAAACCAAAGAGCGTTGGTGCGCTTTTCGGGGTGATCATTTCCATCTTCTTGATTGGACAGCAAACGGGAATATTTACTTTCCTGACCAATGCCATGTGTTATTACGTGCGGGTAAATGACGGCTATGTGTGGGTGACCGACAATAAAACAGAAAACGTAAATGCCCTAGCACCGATCGATGTGCGCTTGGGCTATGAAATAGAAAGCTTACCCCACGTTGCCAAAGCCCATCAATTGGTTATTTCAGCTGGAGCTGCTCGCTTCAATGATGGAACATCCGCAGGGATGAGTGTTGTGGGTGTTGAATTGCCCGAATTTAATGGGATTCAAGAAGGAATCATCTTTGACGGTGAGGCACAAGACCTAATTCCAGATGGAGCGGTATCGGTCGATTTTTTCGATGGCAAAGCATTGGGTAAACCAGAGAAAGGAAATTATTTCGAAATCAATGGAAAGCAGGTATACATTGCCGCAGTTACCAAAGGAGCTCGATCGTTTGGCGGCGGATTGATTTCCTACACGACGATTGCACGAGCGCGTTTTCTCGGAAACGTTCCTGTGAATAAAACTTCTGCATTCTTGGTGAAAGTCGATCAAGACAAAAACATGCAAGAGGTGGTGAATTACATCAACGCGAATATTCCGGGAGTGAAAGCTTGGATGCCCAAAGAGTTCAAAAATCAAACGATTCTTACGGTCTTGAAGTCCAGTGGGATCGCATTCTCTTTTGGCACCTTGATCATCTTCGCCTTGATCTCAGGGTTTATCATCATCGGTTTGACGCTTTACTCCGCTGCCATTGACCGCATCAAGGATTACGGAACCCTTAAAGCGATTGGTGCGACAAACGGCTACATCCGCAAATTGATTTTAATGCAAGCCATGTTGTATGCCATTGTTGGATTCATGATTGGATACGCGCTGATCGAAGGATTTAGAAACGGCATCGCAAATGCGGGAACCTTGTTCTCTTTCCCACCTGTGGTCAAATTTGCATTCTTCGTAATTACCGCAGTAATCTCCATTTCAGGAACCTTGTTTGCCATTCGTCGCATTGCCAAATTGGAGCCTGCTTCCGTGTTTAGAACTTAAAAATATGATGAAATATATTCTGCTTTTTACCCTGCTTTTTGCCACGTCGGTATCCTTCGCTCAGCAAACGCCGAAAGCGACGTACACGATTGATCAATTGGTGAATGTAGCACTGAAGAACGATCCTTTGTATTCCATTGCTCAAATGGATTCTCAGATTTACCAACTGCAGCATGCTCAGTCACTTTCTGCGCTGTTGCCGAAGTTGGACATGAGTTTCGATACGCGCTATAATGTAAAACAACAGTCTTTCATCCTCCCAACGAGCGCATTTGGTGGAACAGATGGTGGCTACAAACGCTTGTTGCAAGGTACACCATGGAATGCCAACCTAGCTTTTGATGGGTCAATGCCACTTTTCAATGCGAGCGCCTTGGCCAACAGAAAATTGGCAGGAATGAAGCGCACGAAGGCAATGATCGATTTAGAAAGCCGCAAACAACAGCTGACCTACGACATTTCTTTGCTTTATTTTCAGTTGTCTACCCTACAATCATTGGATGCAATCTACCGACAACAAGAATCAGCGAAGAAAGAAATCCTGACGACTGCGACACAGAAATTAGCAAAGGGTACGGCAACCCAGATTGATTTAGAACAAGCTGCTGTAGATGTGGAATTGAGTGCTTACAACCGTGAACTTAACGCCATTCAAATAGAAAACACTGTTGCAAAAATTGAACGCATTACTGGGAAGTTAGACGGAGCACTCGTTACGGTGAGCAACACATCATTGCTTTCTTCTTAC
>CAMBMC010000085.1 GCA_945868555.1 Chitinophaga pinensis
ATTTAATCTCGTAGTCTCTTGCGATTCTAACCCTTCAATCTACATCATGATTTCAATTTCATTCCCCCAATTCTCGTTCGTTTTGGGAGGGCAAAGGTAATCACTTATTTCTTTCGGTCAAGTTTTTTGTGAAGTTTTTTTGAATAACCCCTTAAACACCTCAAAATCGAACTCCTCTTACGGATCTCTTTCTCTTTAGTTACACAACTTTAACTCAAAAATAATCCCGCTAACGTTCTAACGGGGGCACAAAGATACTCAGCCTTTTCATTCTTACAAGGGTTTTGAACAATCTTTTTTTAATAAAAAACAAAAGGTCCAAAAACACCAATAAAAGCAACGATTTATTTCAAATGTGCCTCTAGAATTGCAAACAACTCTGGGTACCTTTTCTCAATTCTTCTCGGATTTTCACGGTAAGCCTCCATTAAAACAGCAAAAAACTCTTCCTCTGAAGTGAGACCATTAGCATTGAATTCGGGCTGCTTAGCCTTCCCTCGCAGTTCACGCTCAACAAGCGCAGCCCAGACCAATCTTTCTTCTCCTTTAATAAAAGCAGGTATTCCATCAACGGTCTCATCTGCCATATCTAACATATGTGCAAACTCATGGATTCCAACATTGCTTGCATCAAGCAATACAAATCCTTTCTTTAATGATGTCAAGGACAAAACCATTGTACTGTCCATCAACCCTCCATGGTGTACTTTTCCCGCGATCACACCTTTGGGATCTATCGTATTATCTTCATTAAAATTATCAGGGTAAACCAATACTTCACTCAGTTCTCCATAATTCCAATAAGGCAAGCCCCAAAAAGAGATCACAGCAGAAGCTGCAACATATAAACCAGTTGATTTTTGAGGAAAATCTTTACCTACCTCGGTAATGGTTATTTCGGCTAAAAACAACCCAATGCGGTCTTCAAATATGATTTTGTCACGCGCTGAAAGCTTCTTGTAAAATGAAATATGCTGATTCAACCAAAAACGATCATTCAAGTTCAGCATAACTCTTGCCTTACGCTGCATTCGTCGTATTGTCTGAATTCTCCAGATCCACAATGCTGCTGAAATGGCCAAGATGACAATAATCCCTAAAACCTTCGCAGCAATCTTCATCTCCGTTGCCATAAGTGGTGGAACAGAGAACAATAAAACAAAGAAAACAAGCAACCAAGCTGTAAATCTTGCCTTTCCTTCAAAAAACCTCATATAACTCATCATCGTACAAAAATAAAAAAAGGGGACTTAATAGCCCCCTAACGTATCTTATTTGGATAGTTCACGTACTAATCTACCCATTTATCGTCGCGCATTTCGCCTCGAATGGATACAACTTTTGTTCGTGCATAATCTTCTGCCGCCAAAATCATTTGTTCACGTGTATCTCTTCTCACCAAAATGGCACCGCTACCTTGAGATTTTACTTCAATATAGAATCCGTTGCGCAAGCGTGCCGGTTTCGTTGCTGGTCTTCCCATTTGTTTGTGCTTATTTTAAATGTTTCTAAATATAACACAAAACTTTGGATTTTGTTATATTTTGTGAATTTTTAAGAAATTCAATCTAATAATTACTCCTCTCTTAATCGGTAATAAATGCCGTCATTTTCGAATATCATATCCACTAAATTCCAACAAATAAACAACACCAACAAGCGGTCAACTCTGCGCAAAGGCAATGTTGATTCACGGTATAACTTACTTAAGGTTACTGGTTGAAATTGTCCAATGGACTTCAAAAGTTGCAACTCATCTTCACCAAAATGCTCTGGTCGCGCTGTTTTTCGCTTTTGCTCGATCCATACCCACTCCAAGATCTTGTTGACAGCTGTCGTTTTATCCTTAATACGGATGTAAGGCTTCCATTTTCCGTCGTCATCTCTTGCCTTGTGTGGACCATTTTCTGATTTTGCCACACTTACTTCCAGTACCAATCGAAAATCTTCTTGCCATATTTTGGAAGTAATCTTTAGTTCTGGCTGACAAAATATGGAAGCAGCACCTTCTAGCATGTGAAATTCTTCCTCGGGATTGCACCCTGCTATTTTCCGGTTATCCTTGACACCAATAAGCAACCTTCCGCCTGATGTATTGGCAAAGGCACACAAGGTTCGAGCAATTTTACGCTGATCATCGATGCGGAATTTGAAATCCTGACTCACATGTTCTCCCTGTTCAATCAGATCCTGTAAGGTTTCCATGCTGTAAAAATAGTGCGAAAACGTTTGGGAATTTCAATTCTTTACGAATTCCAAATCTCAAACGCACGTAAAGCCTGATGACGTAACATCGATTCTCCATTTAAAATGGTTGCTCCTGCCTCTTCTGCCCTTTGAAGTATCAATGATTTTGGAGGATTGTACACCAGATCAATAAGCAAATGGTCAGCTGTCAAATGGTTGAATGGGATTTCGATGCACTCATCAACATTCGGAAAGGTGCCAAGTGGCGTACAATTGACAATGACTTTACAGGCATTGAGCATATGTTCATTCAAGGCTGAATAAGGAAATTGATTTCGTCCTTCTGGAGTTCTAGAACAGAAAATGACTTCTATTCCAAGGGAACGAAAGACGTGTGCGACCGCTTTCGCCGCTCCTCCAGTTCCGAGAATCAGCGCGCGTTCGTGGTGAAAGGTAAGAAATGGTTTGATGGACTGATGAAATCCGAAGGCATCTGTGTTGTGCCCTATCTTTTGTCCATCTTTAAACTGAACAACATTTACGGCCCCAATTACTTTCGCCTCATCGGAAATGGCATCAAGAAATGGGATAATGGTCTCTTTGTAAGGAATGGTTACTGCCAATCCGCTCAAATTTTGAGTAAAAACCCCATCAATTGATTCAATCGTATCTATTTCGTAATTGTCGAAACATGCATCAATCTTGTTTTTCTGAAAATAGTCTTCAAAAAAATACTTTGAAAAGGAATAATTTAGTGTTTTACCAAGCAATCCGTATTTACGCATTCTTGGAGGACATTTTTGATTTCACGAAAGTAATCAGCATTGGCAGAACGGATAGAAGCACAATGCCCAATACCACTTTGGAATTGTTCTCTTTCACCCAAGTGATTTCACCTAAAAAATAGCCTACTAGGGTCATTGAACAGATCCACAACACGCCACCCAAGATATCAAACATGAGAAATTTTCGATAATTCATCTTTCCAACTCCTGCAGCAAAGGGGGTAAATGTGCGCACGATCGGAACAAATCGCGCCATGATGATGGCAAAAACTCCGCGTTTATCAAAAAACTCCTCCGTTTTCTTCAGGTAGCTTTCCTTGACCAATTGATGTCCTCGAATCTTCCACTCGAACACACCCAATCCAATGCGACGTCCAATCCAATAATTTATATTGTCCCCTAAAATGGCTGCTACACTCAAGAAAAACAAGATATAACTCAACTCCAAATTTCCAAATTTAGCATACATTCCTGCCATAAATAAGAGTGAATCGCCAGGCAGAAATGGCATAATGACCAATCCCGTTTCAATGAAAATCACCAAGAACAATACGATGTAAATGGAATCGCTGTAATGATTTACAATCCATTCAAAATCTAAATCAAAAAGGTGCTTGAATAACTCTATCATTTTAGTCTAGTTCTAATGTTTGATCAACCTGCTCTTTCCATGCCAAAATTCCGCCTTCAAGAATCCAAATGTTGTTCATCTCAAAATCTGTGGTCAACAAATTGGCCATTGCTTCCGCGCGTTTACCTGAGCGGCACATGATCACTATATTTTTAGATGATGAAAGCTCTGAACAACGATCACACAACTCTCCCATGGGGATATGGATCGACCCAATGTTGCAGGCCGAATATTCATAGGATTCACGAATATCGATGATTTGATAGTTCTCACCTCGGTGCAAAGCTTCATTCAATTCTAGCGCTGAAATGATTCTCATCGTTGATTTTTTCGTAAAAGTAGTAAAATCCCTCAAAGTCTATTCGTGGTCGATCCTCACGGTAATTTCATTTTAATGGAAATTTCCATGTGAAAAATGGCCACCTCTTCCCCGTTTTCATTTTTGGCTTTTACATGGACCATCCGATTGATGCGTTCGCCGCTCTGCCTGCTTTCATCGATCATTTCACGAATGACCTTCCCATCATTGGATTCAAAAAACACGTCACCTTCAGCACGTCTTAAAAATTCAGCGTGCATGCTTTTGAAAGACATCGACATCCCCTTACCACCAGTGAAGTAAATGGAGTGAATCGCTCCAGCTAGATCTGCTCCCACTGCCAATGTGCCAAAATACATGGAGCCGAGATGGTTTTTTGTTCTTCGACGCAATCGGATTCTTATAACTGCCTTCTCTTCATCCATTTCCATGATTCGCGGACGCACAAATCCAATCATTCGAATTTTAAGTCGACCGAGAAGAAACAAAATCCACTGCATGCGACGTAGCGTTGGTGGGTGACTGTTAGGCATTGTATTCTAATTTCAACTGTTCAACAATGTTGTGAATTTTCCGAATCGATGTCACATGTTCAATCGATGGTCCTGCGCACCACACCGTTTTATAGGTTGATCTAAATGCTGCTTTCTGTAAACTTTTCATTCCTCGAATAAAAACCAAGGCTTTGACCCATTTTTTTAAACGCTTGTTTCTATTCATCAAACGCTCAAACCAATTTTGTCGTGTCCCTACTTTCTGAAGATAGGGGGTATTGATGACCGTGCAAGGCGTACCTGACAATTTGGTCGTCATCACGATGTCCTTTGCACCATAGTTGACACATGCTGCTTTGTATTCCTTTGATACCGGTGCTTCCTCGGATGCAATAAAAATACTTCCCATCGAAACGCCCGCAGCACCCAAATCCATCATAGACCGAATTCCTTGACCTGATCCTACTCCACCTGCTGAAATCACAGGAATGGAACATGCGGAGGTCAAAGCTGGAATTAATTCTTGGTACGATATCGATCCTGCATGACCACCAGCCTCCTTATTTACCGCGATGACCGCATCAGCGCCCATTGATTCAACTTTTAAGGCAAATTTGACATCTACCACATCACAAAATACCTTCACTCCCTGCTGATGCGCCAAAAGAATGGTATTTTCAGGTGATCCTAAGGACGTAATGATGAAGTCAACTTTTTCTTCGAGGCAAACAGCGAGTTGATCTTTGTAGTAAAAATTAGATTTGTTGACAATTAGATTGATTCCAAAAGGTCCGGTCACTTGTGCTCGAATACATCGAATCGCGTTCCGAAGCTCATTCGTTGTCTTGTAATTGAGCGCCGGAATAGCTCCTGTGATCCCTGATCGAAGGGCCTCAACGACCATTTTTTCGTCCGAAACCAAAAACATCGGCGCCATGATCACAGGAAAATCAATTCCAAGCATGGCACACAAATCAAGCGATGACGCATTTTTCTTCATTTCTTAAAGGTATGAAATTTCAATTTGCCTGCATTCAATCAAATGATGTTTTGCCGATGTGAATTGCAAACAAACAATACCTTTGTGGCATGACTAAAAAACAAGCTTGGATTCATGCATTGCGTTTGCGTACATTGCCCCTTTCTATCTCTGGGATAATTTTAGGCTCTGCCTTGGCCTTTTTTAATGGATTTGAAAATTATGTGATCCTTGGTTTGGCCTTGCTGACAACTCTACTCTTTCAAGTTCTGTCTAACCTCGCCAATGACTTAGGTGACAGCTTGAAAGGCACAGACAATGCTCAGCGTGTCGGTCCAACAAGGGCTGTACAATCGGGAGTGATCTCTCCTAAAGAGATGAAAAACGCAGTGATACTTACTTCTATTTTGAGTTTCATTTCAGCTGGAATACTTATTTATTTTGGCACCAAAGAGATGCCTCAAGCAACAATGTTCTTTTACATCTTCCTGGCCATTGCTTGCGTTGCCGCTGCCATCCTTTATACCGTGGGAAAAAAAGCATATGGCTACAACGGCTTGGGTGATTTGATGGTGTTTCTCTTTTTTGGCGTAGTGAGTGTTATGGGGGTTTATCCGCTTTATGCCAAAACAATCGATTGGTACTTACTCATGCCTGCAAGTACCATTGGCTTGCTGAGTGCTGCCGTTCTGAATTTGAACAACATGCGCGATAGAGTCAATGATGCTGCTTCCGGCAAACGCACCTTGGTTGTCATGATGGGTGGAGATCTCGCAAAAATCTACCACGCCATGCTCATCATCATCGCATTAGGACTGCACCTCTACTTCGTGAGTGAATTGCAGCATGAACTCGCCTTCATTGGCCTGCTACCAGGTGTTATTTTGGGCTTGCACGTGCGAAAAGTGATGCAAACCAAGAATCCAAAAGATTTTGACCCGGAATTGAAAAAGGTGGCACTCTCTACTTTTGCCTTGGCACTGCTCACCGCGATTGGATTGATGTTGAATTAGGGATTTGATCCCTTCGGGAATTTGGAATTTGATGCTGCGCAATTTGACACTGCGTGATTTGATGCTTCGCAATTCAGAATTTGACACTACGTGATTTGGAAATTGGTTAGTTTTACATTCAAAATGTCTTTTGTTGTTTGTACACAGATATTCGCATCTCGTGGCATCGAGAACCTCACGTGTCCGCTGCGGTGGAGCCAACAAACTCGTAACTCGTAATTCGTAATTCGTAATTTTTCATTCTTAATTTTTCACTCTTTAAATTCCAACATGAAGATCTCTCTCCAACATTTCCCACTTCACTTCAAAGTTCCAGCTGGAACGAGTCGTGGTGTGATGACGGAGAAGCAAAGTTGGATTGTACGCATTTCAGATGGTACATCAGAAGGAATTGGCGAAATCAGCGTTATTGAAGGACTATCCCCTGAATACCATTCTTTTGAGGAATTTGAGCAAACCATCGCACATTTTCTGTCACGTTTAGAAAATGGATGGAACGAAGAGTTAAATCAAACCTTGCAACGCTACCCTTCAATTTTATTTGGGATCGAATCTGCCTTGCTCGATTTGAAAAATGGTGGAAAACAGATTTATTTCGACAACGCCTTCGCACATGGGCAACAAAATCTTTCGATCAATGGATTGATTTGGATGGGAACAGAGGCCTTCATGGCTGAGCAAATCACACAAAAACTTGCCGAAGGATTCACGACCATAAAGATGAAAATTGGAACGATGGAACTAAACGCCGAACTTGCACTGCTTCACTCCATTCGAAAGCAGTTTTCAAAAGAGGAAATTACCTTACGTGTCGATGCCAATGGCGCTTTTGATGTTGACATGGCGGAAGTTGTTCTTCAAAAACTAGCGGAATTGGACATCCATTCGATTGAGCAACCCATCAAAGCGGGCAACATGGATGACATGAAACGCTTGTGTTTGAACTCTCCGACACCCATTGCGCTTGACGAAGAACTGATCGGTATCTACGATAAGACGGAAAAGATTAAACTATTGGAAACCATTCAACCGCAATACATTATCCTAAAGCCAAGTCTGCACGGCGGCATTTCTGGAACACAGGAATGGATTGCTTTGGCGGAAGAGCGAAATATTGAATGGTGGATGACCTCCGCTCTAGAATCGAATGTAGGTTTAGACGTAATCTGTCAGTTGGCAGGAGAATATTCAAACCCACTGCCGCAGGGCTTGGGTACAGGATCGCTCTACACGAACAATAGTGACTCTCCTTTGACGGTGGAGAAAGGAATGATTTATCGGAAATTGAGTTGAGCATTTCAAAACAAAACACTCAACTCATCCCAATTTCTTAATTAATACCTATCGCGCTTACCGAACCACGTTTTATTCCCCTTTTTCTTCGCGGAATCTACTTTTTGTTCAGCCGTTGGCTTCGTTGTTTTTTTTTCGTTCGGTTTATTTCTTGGCGGTCGAATTACGCGTTCCTTCTTGATGATCTCAAACACTTCCATTGGATACGGATGGTTTTCAATGACAGGAATCTTTTGGTGGATCAACTTTTCAATGTCCTTCAAATACGCCTTTTCCTCAAAATCGCAAAAAGAAATCGCATTCCCAGTATTTCCAGCACGCCCTGTTCGACCAATACGATGAACATAGGTTTCTGGAATGTTTGGCAATTCAAAATTGATCACCAATTCCATCAACTCCACGTCAATTCCTCGCGCAGCGATATCCGTTGCGACAAGCACACGGATGGATCGGTCCTTAAAATTGTTCAATGCACGCTGACGGTGGTTCTGTGATTTATTTCCATGGATTGCATCGGCTTTGATTCCGATTTTCAGTAGATGCTTTGCCACACGATCTGCACCGTGCTTCGTACGCGTAAAAACCAATACCGAATCTGCAGATTGTTCTTTCAACACATCAGAAAGCAAATTTGGCTTGTTGTTTTTGTCCACAAAATAAAGGGACTGACCAATAATTTCAGCTGTTGTAGAAATTGGTGTTACTTCCACTTTAATTGGATCGCGCAAAATAGACGCTGCCAATTTCATGATTTCAGGCGCCATCGTTGCCGAAAAGAACAAGTTCTGTCTGTTGTCTGGCAATGCACGGATCACTTTATTGACATCGTGAATGAATCCCATGTCGAGCATGCGGTCCGCTTCATCGAGCACAAAGATCTCTAATTCTTTCAGGGAAACGAATCCCTGCATCATCAAGTCGAGCAAACGACCTGGAGTAGCCACAAGAATATCAACTCCTTGTTGAAGCTGGTTCACCTGTGGGTTTTGATTTACACCGCCAAAGATGACAGTGCTTCGTAGTTTCATATGACGGCCATAGGCACGCAAGCTTTCCCCGATTTGAATCGCAAGTTCGCGTGTTGGTGTCAATATCAATGATTTAATTTTTCGTTTTCCGGTTTGTTCTCCATGTGCACCAATCAATTGTAGAATTGGAATAGAGAATGCGGCTGTTTTTCCTGTTCCCGTCTGCGCGCAGCCGAGTAAATCATGTCCGTTCAGTACTTTGGGTATTGCTTGTTCCTGAATGGGTGTAGGTGTTGTGTAGCCCTCCTCCTCAATTGCCTTGAG
>CAMBMC010000086.1 GCA_945868555.1 Chitinophaga pinensis
AAAACTTTGGTCCCCGCACTTGTAAAGGAATTTCGATAATACTATATTTGCAGCCCCATTGGTGAGGTGGGTGAGTGGCTTAAACCACCAGTTTGCTAAACTGACGAACGGGAAACTGTTCCGGGGGTTCGAATCCCCCCCTCACCGCTAGAAGGGTTTTCATTTCGCTTCAATTACCTTTAAACCGTTGTTCTGCAACGGTTTACTTGTTTTATAGGGTTTTGCGCTGTTCTCATTTTTTCACTTTTGTTCGCGTTTTTGGTCCTTTTTGACCAAAAATGTTTCACCAAGAAAAAAAAATGTTTCACCAAAACTCAACCCGCGATTTCATTGGGATAACCCAATTGTCATTCGCCGGTTTTGGCAGGAAATCGTTCAAATCAACGCACTTGATTTGAAACATAAACCAAAACCTAAGATATGACATTGCATTTCTTCCTCAAGCTCAATCGCCCCATTCAAGGCGAATTTCCCATTGTTTGTCGAATCACCAACAACCGCCAAAAAACGGAATTCCAAATCCCCTTCCTCACGTGTCCTGAAAATTGTTGGGACAAGACCTCTGAAACCGCCCTACCCTACGCACCCATGCAGTTGGAAATCAATCGCCAAGTGCAGTACTACAAATCCACAGCCGCAGAAATCCAATATGAATACGGCAAGGCGGGCCGACAAATAACCATCAATCTGCTAAAGAACTACCTCCTAGGCAAACAGAAGACCCATTGGAACTTGATGGATTATGCCAACCATTACATCGCCAAGCGTGAAAAAACTGAAGGCAAGCGAATCGGAATAACCCATATCGCCAAAACCTTCGAATACGTAAAAGCATTCTTGGAGCAAAATGGACAAAAAGACATTCCCCTAGACCATATCAACAAGGGCTGGATCACGGACCTACACAACTTTTTCAAATACTACAAGATCGACAGCTACGGTAAGAAGTTTGCCCTTAGCACAATTCACAAACACTTTAGCAAGATCAAAACGGTCTTGCATGATGCGGTAAACAATGATGTGTTGGTCAAAAACCCGTTCGATGGCTATCGCATTACCAAACCCAAATCTACCCGCATTGGACTTGAACCCCATGAATTGAAAGCACTGATTGAATTGGAACTGCCACCCTACGGCGAATTGGACAATGTGCGATGTGCGTTCATCTTTTGTTGCTTCACAGGTTTGCGGTACGGCGATTCTCAGAACATGTTGATGTCGAACATCCGCCTCAACAAAACCAACCAACGAAACGAGTTGTATTTCATTCAGCAAAAGACAAGCAACGTTGTAGAAACTTACCATACCGTTCCCTTAATCAAACATGCGATGTCAATCCTAGATAAGTACAATACCTATTACATCAGGAGGTACAAGGGCAAATTGCTACCCAAACTCACGAACCAACATAGCAACCGGGTATTAAAGGAATTGGCGGCGATGGCAGAGATTGAAAAGGAACTCACCTTCCACATTAGTCGCCACACCATTGGGGTGATTGGTCCGTTCTGCGGATTCAGTCGTGATTTATCCAACGCTTGGATTGGGCACTCTCAAACCCAGGGCGATTACACCTACAGCCACGTGGTTGTGAATGCACTACACCAGCACGCCAAGAAGTTGGAAGAGTACTTGGATGAGAATGTTTGGAAGGTTTGAGTGGATATTTGTAAAAATAGCAACCAAAATGATACAATTCAAAAGAACTATCAACCCTCCAACAACCAATTCAAGTAATCATGGAGATTCCGGCTCGATTTTAATTTGTTCAATTATATTCAAAAACAAAAAGTACGGTGTGGAGGGCCGAAAGTTTGGAACGGAATCCATTTACTGGGATGTTGAGGATTTAGGGTTCGTAATCACCTCAAGCCATAGCCCCATCATTTTTTCCTTAAATGCATTGAATACACACGAGAATATTCAAACTTTCACGATGTGGCAAAAGGCGGGGATTAACTTACTTAATTAGTTTGTGTAACCGTGACTCTGCAATTGAATCATAACGATTAATTGACAAGGTTGTCAAGAACGCAAATGAGTAAAATCATGGGTGAAATTTGTATAAACAAAGCAGACAACCGCCATGAAAACGAAAACGAAAAGCAACACGACATTTATGCGTTCGCAGACGCACTCATTTGATTTTTACAGGGACGATTCTGGTTGGTACATTGATTTTCCGGAGTTCATCGATCAAGGTCTCGGGACAAAGGCTGATCTAGCGATGATTTCAGGAGCTGACCAAATGCTTGATTATCTTAGTGGAGGATCAAACATAGTAGAACTTACATTTTCCAATCGTGAATTACCAAATGCCCGTTTTCACTTAAAAATGTTTGCCCACACTGTCTGGGGAGCAACATACAAAACCAATATTGACTTGGTTCCTCAGGTTTGGTTATGTAACGTATCCAAAGTGATTTTCGGCGACAAACACCCAATAAATATTTTTGTAAAATAGCCAACCCAAGTGCGATGGGATTCATTTGGGGATCAACCCACAAACTCCCGGCGGATGTTGATCTTTTTTGCCTCGCCACGAACCCCCAAAATTTGGTAAGGCAAACTCACCTGCTCCCCCAATAAATTCTCAAAAGCCTTGTTGATGGTCGATAGCTTCTCGTTGATACTGTTTTCCCTGGGGTCGCAAATCGCATTAATCCGCTTCAACAGCACTTCCCTATTGGTGTGCGTAGCCATATTCAAGTAATTGCTATGCAGTTCCTCCCGGTGATTTGAAAGCATGGGCAGTTCAATACCCTCCGGGTGATTCAGGAACAATTTGTACAAGGCCCTGCAAATCGGATTCAGTGCCACTTTTTGATCGCCCACAAATAATTTGCCATCGTAATTAAAATACACCCGCTCTAAAGGCTGCATCAGCATCATCGGTTGCTCACCAGCCAACAGTTGATTGAGCCCCCCACCCGTTTGGCCCAGCAATTGTGCGTATCGATTCAAAGAGATATCGAGCAATTGTCGCATCCCTTCGTCCAGATTCAGGGCATTCACGGTATCGAAAAGACGCTGTAGTTCCGGCGTAATAATGGCATTATCTCTACCCCATTTGGTGAGCTTGGCTGCAAGACCATCGTCCCGATGCTGCAAAAACTCCGCTGAGGTTTCGGCCAACGCATTGCTTGGATTCGCCTCTGGAATTTCCCATTTGCCATCGTCTACAAGCTTTTTGAAGTCGAAATTCTGAATCGTTTCTTTGGGATCCCATTCTTGAGAGGCCATGAATTCCTCCAGATGCATCGGATCAAGCTGCCATTTGCGATTGGGCTTTGTGATGGGTTCGCGCATCGATGCAGAAACATGGGCATTCGGCGGCAGCAAGTAATCGGCCAGCGCCACTTCGGGATCCACATCGGCGGGCAATCGCTCAAATTCAAAATATCCCGGTTTGAGGTAAAAGAGGTACGCACCTGCCGACAAATTGAGGCCAAACATATCGTCGAGCTGTTGATATACCTCTTGCTCTGAGGATGTAGATGCCACAATGAAAAGCGCCTGCTGTTGCTGAACGCTGGTGAGCTTCTGAAAACTGGGGTAATACACCTCAAGGTATTGTCTAAGGCCTTCGGTAAAATTGGGATTTTGTTGTTGGGTAAGCGCGGGCAAGAAAATCAGATTGAAGCCCTTTTTCTGAAAACCAAATTGCAATTGAAACAGATTGTCGAGGAAGAATTTCCGGTATTGAGTCTCCCCTCTTTCAACGTACAACGCGATAATGGCCATGCTTTTAGTATTCATCAAATTTATGTACCCACCCTTGGATTTCCTAACAAATTTGGGGCATCTACCGAGTTTTGAGACCTTTTGACAAGGTTGCCAAAATCTTTAGAGCGATACCATTGGGGTCAATTTTGCATTCTAATCTCACAGCCATGACAACCGAAACACATCAACCCGAAAACAGCCAATCAACGAATTTTTCCAACAACAATCAAACCACAAATTCCATGAACCACGAAACACATCGAACCGAAAAACAGTCTGCCAACGCCATTACATTAATGATCATCGACGAAAGTGGATCGATGATGAGCTTGAAACGAGCCACCGAGGAAAGTCACCTGGGCATCTTGCAGAAAATCAAATCCGAGTGCACCGAAATGCCCAACTTGAACCAATATGTGAATACTTGGCTGTTCGAAAGCCATCGCATCGAAGAATGTCAAACCTTAACCAAAATCCAAGCCGACGATACCCTCAAATCGATCGACCTGCGACCCAACGGCTCCACCCCACTTTTCGACGCCATCGGAAAGGCGTGCACGCAACTGGAAATCGCCATGAGCAATCTAAAATTTCAGCCCGAGGACACCATGGTGACTGTGGCGGTATTTACAGACGGGGAAGAAAATAGCAGTCGGATTTTCACCCAGGGCGAAATCAAACGGTTGGTTACGCGATTAAAAACGAAGGGGTGGTCGTTCAACTATTACGGCACCGATACCTCCGTGGAAGAGATGCAGGAGCGTTTGGCATTCGACGGTGGAATGGTAATGGAAAAGAGTAACGACGGATTCCGCACTGGCATGGCAAGTTTCTCCATGTCTAGTAGTAAATTAAAATCAAACTGGCTCAATGACTGGATGAAAGAGGATTTTCAGGAATGATGCTATCGTGTATTGAAGATTTTTAGAATGATACACACAATTGGCTCTGAAACGATTGAATTGAATCAATATCAGAATTCCAACTAATCGCCTAAGCATTATTCTTTAATAAAGATCCTGCCCCAAACAAAAAATGCCTTCAAATAATGAAGGCATTTTTTTAAATAACACGCTGGAAAACTGACATCCAAATGCTGCGAATTAACAACTAGGGCTCCGTTATCAAATGTAATTTTAGAATTTAGCAACTTTGTCAGATTTTTTTAATTTCCTTTGTCAATTGGGCAACAACTTTAGTAATTAAATCTGGATAGGACTGGATTATATCCATCATATAATCCACCCACGTTTGATGCATCTCCATGATGAACTTTTTACCTGTTTTCGATAAATCATGAAAATTATTCATCAAATAGTATGAGAGTGCGCCTGTAGCAATAAACCGATACTTCCTTAAATTCTCTGCCATTTTAGAACAAGGATCATATTCGTTTAAATCATCTGAATGATTGTTATAACTTTCCTTTTTGATATTGATTTCCATCGCTAATTGGGTAATGGCTGCGCTAATCCGCGCTGAATCGATGTCTGACGTAGCCAACATATATTCGGTGAATAGTTTTTGAAAAGCGTAGATGACTCGCGTCTCCAATTTTGACAGTGGCAAATCATGCTTCGACAAATACAATGATAGTGCGACGTTTGAATGGAATTGATAATTCAATACATTAAATTCCATTGAGCAGTTTTTTAGTTGATTTTTATTCATATGTTTTATTTTTAAGGATAGTTTGTTTGAATATTAAATTGAAACCGCTAAAAGGTTAGCGGAAAATTCTACATTCGTATTTCTTGATTATCAATTGCTGAAGTTAGTTTTGTTTAGTTTTGGAAACCCATGCCAGAATTTGTCAAACCGAGACCAGCTCAAATCCTAATTCCGTGGATCTTAATCCCAAATCATAACACCAATATGTAACAGCATCACCTGCCTCGCGATTGATGGCGCACCTCGAACAATATTGTAGTTTGTAGTGCATATTATACAATTCGGTTCTTAGAAAAATCCGACCAACAGGCAGGGCCTTTAGAATCCGATAATTGGCAATAATCATATTGTTCTCTAGACGGATCATCTCCATTTCTTCGCCGTTAACAGAAGCATGGTGGCGGCCGCGACAGCGATCGCTACAGAAAATTTTTCGCGAATTAGATGCTGGGAATACCTCGTCGCACAGCGCGAAAGCGCATTTTTTCTCTTCAAATTTCAAGCCCATGCGCCGTTGTAAATAAGTTGTTGGACTTCCTTCAAAAGGTAATAATTGGTTTTACCCACTTTGTAAACTTTCAGCAATCCTGCTTTTCGTTGCATCCAAATCCATGTCCTACCCTTTTTTAGGTAGTCCATCAATTGGGTTTCTGTAATGAAATCGAAGTTCTCTGTGAGATGTTCTGGGTGTAATGTTGTATTTGTAATCATATGCTTATAATTATTACACAAAAATATCCACCGCTGCAGAGGGATTTCCTGCCAAAACTGGCGAATGACAAATGCAATAATTCTAATACATCTTGGAAATCTTTATCCCAAAATACCTATTCATCTTCCTTCTGAGAGCCTCATAGTATTTTGATGTTTCCTTGCGAATAATTTCAGGATCACTTGCCAATCCTGCCAACCGAGTCTCTAGCGTTTCAAATTGGATATCATCGGGCTTCAAACGCTTGTAGAAAAAATAGAGTTTATCGTACAGCAGGTTTCTGTCTAACCGACTGGGTTTGTACAATTGGAAAATATCCAAGTGTCTCAGCGATTCTGGTAAATGCCCCCTCTTCGCAGAACCTAATGCTCTCAAATAATCCTCGAATACAAAATCTTTAATATTTTGCTTTTCAACATGATCCAAAATATTTTGATACACCAAAAACCATCCCAATTCATTCTGTCCGGAAATTTGCTTTCCCGCCTCAAGCTTCTTTTTGACAATCCTCAAGTTGTCAGCGAGCGATTTCTTCATTTTTTCTATCGGTGAAACCGTCAGATCAACTATCTTATTATTTATCCTCATTGAGGTTTCCTTAGACAGCCCCAACACATCCATGAACTCATCCATAAATGTCACCGGTAGGATTGAGTACAGTTGATGTTGTAGCATCCTAACATCAACTACATAAGGCCCAACTTGATGAATATCAGCGGCATATTCAAGTATGTCATCCAATGCAAAAATCCTTCGTGGCAAATTTGTGGTTCTCAATACTACACACATATATGGATTTAATGCAATGATTTCAGGCGGCACGAAGCACATATATGGCAACACAATTGTGAAGGCTGCCTCATATTCATTGCAAGTGATGAATTGAATGTTTTTGTGGTGCGGCATCTTAGAGCGTAGTACAAATGCCTCGAGGTAATCTTGGAAATCTGGAGCTTTTAACAACCCTTGAATACAAGATGTGAATTCTTTAATGGTTGACAAATCGATTGATGATGTGTCCGCCAGTAATTGTTCCAAAGTCATGGTCTTTTTCATGTTTATATTATTTTATTAGAGCAAAATTAAACATAAAAAAAACGTTATTTATTGACATTTTCACTTAATAGTTTTTTATGCAAACAAAAAACACCGATACCCAGTAAAAACAAGCGATTACATTTGTTGGTCTTCGCTAATTTCCGTTGAATTACGGTTAATTTCAAACGCATTTAATCCAATTATGTAACTATTCATCTTCTGCAATCAAATAAAAATAGAAATAAATAATATCGAGTTGTTATTTTCAAGAATAACAAGTTAATTTTTTAAAAGTCGTTTTACATTCACATCCCCAGTTAATCACGCATCTGGGGTTTTCTTTGAAAAAAAGTAACGGTAAACTCCTCTGAGTGTGTGGGCACCGATTTGTTTGAATCTTCCCATTTTTGGGGGATGTTCAATCCTACTTCCTTGTGCATTTGATCCTGCCACTTCATCAGATCCGAGTACTTTCTGCTTCTAGGTGATGATTTAGTCATTACCTCAGATGCTTTGTTATCCTCCACTAACTCCCTAGGATCACCTACCGCAGGTTTAAAAGACTTTCCTAACCTGCCAATGAAGGCTCGGACAACTTGTTCAATTTGCTGTATGTATTTCATTTCCTTAATTTTTGACTTTGATCGTCCGCATCATTTGACCACCGCGACAAGGATTTGCTCGGTTGGTAATTTTTCAATTTCTTGATACCAGTACAAAAATACAATCTTTCGTGAAAACCCAATCTGGGAATAGCAAGATTCTACATGATTCTACTCATACTCCTCACAAATTTTGCCTTACCCATTTGGATGTAGATCAAAAACATTTCCCAACGCACCATAATAGCCTTGGTGCAGTTCCAAAATGAGAATGGGATATTTTTCTGTGTTTACAATACGATTGTCCATGCCTCTGTTCGATTTGATCCATTAATCCACATTCCTAATTTCTCTAAATATCTCCAAGCAGTTGTTGGTCGCATTCCAATCATCCTCCCAAGCTTCATTGATATAAACACTAGACTGCTCTTCATCCTCTTCCACAAAATCCATTTTGTACACCAATGCCTTGAACAACCGAGCGCCAGCACGTTCTATGTTATCGCCAGTTACCTTGGGCGTCCAGCAAACAACATCCAACGCCGCATCGCTCGCACCGTTGCCCCAAACATCCAACTTCACCGTAGCCGTCATACAATACCACCCTGGAAAACGGGTAACCACATGCAGCGTAACGTCGCCACCCAAATCAGGCATACCAATCATCAGAAACGGATGATAGAAATAGCCCCAACGATGCGGCCGAATCGACCAACGATGATCCTCGAACATGGGCAAATGAAACTCGGTTTTCGCGATGTGATACACGGGCACTCCATCGATTTCACGAAACGGATGCGGCTCCTCTTCTGATTTTTCTGGGTGCACCGGCCCACCGCCAATGACCAACATACGATTTTGAATGGTCTGTCGCAAAGCCACGTAATTCATACCTGTGCCTGGCTTGTCTGATTTATTACTGTTCATACTTCAAATTTCGCACTACCCACCCAGCAGAAATAATGCACAAGTGCAATAAAATATTGCATTATATTTAAACTATTCACCAGGCGCGTACAAACGGCATCGCTTGAAAAAATATGTATTGTATGTATTAATAAAACAGACAAAATATCTATCAACTCCCTTTGCCGATGCCAGAATCTTCAACAAGGTCAACCATATTTTGTAAAAACTCAAGCCCAAGTATCGAGGTTCCATAATTTATATCATACAATTCCATTATTTTAACATAATCATCCCATATTGCGCTGTATTCAAGAAAACGCG
>CAMBMC010000087.1 GCA_945868555.1 Chitinophaga pinensis
CGGTTCCCATTGTGTATGGAATGACCATTGGAGAATATGCCATGATGATCAATGGCGAACATTGGTTGGGGGATAGCCTTTCCTGCAAATTGTGGGTGATTCCGTGTCGAAATTACACTCATAAAACAAAGTATGTGTTGCCTGTTCCACCATCGCCCAATTTAAAATCGGAATTGGCCATTGCTTTGTATCCGAGTTTGTGCTTGTTTGAAGCGACGACTGTAAGTGTAGGTAGGGGCACAGACCAACCGTTTGAAATCTTTGGCCATCCAAAATTTACGGATACAAGTTTTCAATTTACGCCTGTTTCAATGCCTGGGGCAAAGAATCCTCTTTATGAAGACAAAGAATGCAATGGTTTCGACCTTCAAAATAGCTTGTCAAAGCGCCGCTATGAAATCAATTTGAGTTACGTCATTCAAGCCAAAGAAATCCTGGATTCACTGACATTTATTGATCAGCCCGCCTTTTTCAATCGCTTGGCGGGAACGCCGAAACTTAAGGAACAAATTATGGCTGGGTGGTCTGCAAAGGAAATCCGTGCGACATGGCAGCCAGGGTTAGAATCGTTCAAGGCGATTCGAAAAAAATACTTGCTTTATCTGTGATTATTTTAGCTTCTCAGCACTTTCAATCACCTTCGACTTCATTTCTTCCATGTAGGCAATTAGCTTTTCTTGAACTACAGGATTCGATGAGCCGATAATTTTTGCGGCTAGTATTCCAGCATTTTTAGCTCCATTCAATGCAACAGTTGCAACTGGAATACCATTGGGCATTTGTAGGATCGATAAAATGCTGTCCCAGCCATCGATTGAATTGGAGGATTTTACCGGCACTCCAATCACTGGTAGTGGTGTTAAAGATGCTGTCATTCCGGGAAGATGCGCTGCTCCACCTGCACCTGCGATAATCACTTTTAATCCACGTCCATGCGCACCTTTTGCGTAGTCAAACATGCGCTCAGGGGTACGATGTGCCGATACGATATCAATTTCATAGCGGATCCCAAAGCTGTCTAATATGTCTGCTGCATCTTGCATCACCGGCAAATCCGATGCGCTTCCCATGATAATTCCAACTTCGATCATACGCTGTGTTTTTTTTACAAAAGTAAGAAACCCTTTCGAGCATAAAAAAAGCGCAACAAAATTCTGCTGCGCTTATCTGTTATTTGTGCGATATTATAGTGTTCCGCGCTTTTCTTGTTCACGCTCAATGGATTCAAATAAGGCCTTAAAGTTACCTGCACCAAATCCGCGTGCTCCCATGCGTTGGATAATTTCAAAGAACAAGGTTGGACGATCTTCAATGGGCTTGGTGAAAATCTGCAACAAGTATCCTTCCTCATCGGCATCAACCAAGATGCCTAATCTTTGAATTTCTGGAATGGGTTCTTTCATCATTTCCATGTGCTCACCCAATCGTTGCGGAATCTCATCGTAGTAGGCCTGAGGTGGTGCAGATAGGAACTCAATACCACGCGTTCTCAATTGAGTTACTGTTTCAATGATGTTGTCAGTGGCCACTGCAATGTGCTGCGCCCCAGATCCTTCATAGAAGTCAATGTATTCTTCGATTTGTGAACGCTTGTTTCCTTTTGCAGGTTCGTTGATCGGGAATTTGATGCGCCCGTTGCCGTTGCTCATCACCTTGGACATCAAGGAAGAATATTCGGTATGAATGGTTTTGTCATCGAAGGAAAGGAAGTTTACGAAGCCCATCACATCTTCGTACCATTTCACCCAAGTATTCATTTCACCCCAGCCAACATTTCCAACCATGTGGTCGATGAATTTAAGGCCCACTGGTGTTGGATTGTAATCAGATTCCCAAGATTGGTATCCTGGAAGGAATGTTCCTGTGTAATTTTTACGCTCAACAAACATATGAACGGTTTCGCCATAAGTGTAGATTCCAGAACGAACAACTTCGCCATGCGCATCATTCTCTACCCTTGGTTCCATAAATGATTTTGCTCCGCGGCTTGTTGTTTCTTCCCACGATTTTGTGGCATCATCTACCCAAAGCGCAATGACTTTAACGCCGTCACCGTGTTTTTTTACATGCTCTCCGATGGCTGAATCACTGTTCAATGCTGTTGTTAACACGAGTCGAATTTTATCTTGCTTCAACACATAGGAAGCGCGGTCTTTTATACCAGTTTCCAATCCAGCATATGCCAAGGATTGAAAGCCAAAGGCTGTCTTATAGAAGTGAGCCGCTTGCTTTGCGTTTCCTACATAAAATTCAACATAATCGGTTCCCAACAAAGGAAGGAAATCCTGTGCATCCTCGAAGATTTTCTCCAAACCGTATTCTACGTTTTTAACTATTTTGCTCATGGCGGGTATTGTCTAATTTTTCGTGTTGCTAAAGTAAGTATTTCTAAGCTCCTATCCAGCTTTTGTGGTATTCAGGATCTTGCAGGTCTAGGGCCCTCTTAGTGAGTTTTAACGGTTTGAATGTGTCAACCATAACGGCCAATTCTTGCGTTTCTTTTTTCCCAATGCTGCGCTCATAAGCACCGGGGTGAGGTCCATGTGGAATTCCAGCAGGATGAACGGTTATCTGGCCTTTGGCGATGTTGTTGCGGCTCATGAAGTCACCATCCACATAGTAAATCACTTCATCCGAATCTATATTGCTGTGATTGTAAGGAGATGGAATGGAATCTGGGTGATAGTCATACAGTCGTGGAACGAATGAGCACATGACAAATCCACTTGTCTCGAATGTCTGATGCACGGGAGGTGGTTGGTGCACACGACCTGTGATTGGTTCGAATTCGTGAATGGAGAAGGCATACGGATAATTGTAGCCGTCCCAACCCACAACATTAAATGGATGGTTGGCATATACATAATCGTACATCACATCTTGTTTTTTGATGCGAACAAGGAATTCACCTGTCGCATCAATGGCTTCTAAGGCATGCGGTGGACGAATGTCTCGTTCGCAGTATGGAGAATGTTCCAACAACTGACCAAACCAGTTGCGGTAACGCTTTGGTGTGTAAACTGGACTAAACGATTGCACTACAAACAAACGATTGTCCGTGTCCTTGAAATGCATCTGGTAAATCATTCCACGCGGAATCACCAAGTAATCCCCGTAACTAAAGTCAATATTTCCAAGTTGCGTCTTTAGCGTACCTTCCCCTTTGTGAATGAAAATGATCTCGTCTGCATCTGCATTTTTGTAAAAATAGTCAGTCATTGAAAGACGTGGAGATGCCAGTTCAATGTAGCAATCCGAATTCACTAATACGGGAACGCGACTGTCAAGAAAATCATCTTGTGGGGGCACATTGAATCCGATTAATGACCGCATAGTCATGTTTTTTTCCAAGCCAATCTCTGGGGCAACATTTGATGTCCCCTTGATTTCGCGCACAATGGTGGGCGCTTGAATGTGATACAGCAAGCTCGACATGCCATCGAATCCGATGGTCCCAAACAGCTGCTCATGGTACAATGATCCGTCAGGTTGACGAAACACAGTGTGACGTTTGGGAGGGATGCTTCCTAATTTGTGGTAAAAAGGCATACAGTTTAGTTATTAAGTTTTATTCAGTCCTAAATATCGGCATTTTCTGCCGCGTTTGATTTCCTGAAATTAGTATTCTAACGCATTGTTGCAATGCAGGAATTTCAGGATAACAAAAATAGCAATTCAGCAAAAGTGCAAAAAATGACCGATGTCATAATTTTAATGAATTGAGAATATTTTACAAATTGATATTTCTCAATTCTTTCAAATGATACCTTTGTCATCTAGAGCATAGCCTATGTCAAAAATACTTATTATCGGTGCATGTGGACAAATCGGAACTGAACTTGTCCTTGAATTGAGAAAACGCAATGGCTCAGCCCAAGTAATTGCTGCAGATGTGAGGGAGAATTGTCCTTCAGTTCTGTCAGATGGACCTTATGTAAAAATGGATATTCTTGACCGCCCAGCAGTACGGGAGTATATTATTGACAATGAGGTTGATGAAGTTTACCTTCTTGCAGCTCTATTGTCTGCTACCGCGGAAATGAATCCAGATTTTGCATGGCGTCTCAACATGGAAGGATTGTTTACGATTCTCGATTTAGCCAAGGAAAAATACCTTAAAAAAATCTTTTGGCCAAGCTCCATTGCTGTGTTTGGCCCAACTACACCCCGCAATAATACCCCGCAGTACACCATCATGGAACCATCAACCGTGTATGGAATCTCAAAGCAGGCTGGTGAGCGATGGTGCGAATATTATTTCAATAAGTTTGGTGTGGATGTGCGCAGCATCCGTTATCCTGGACTCATTTCTTACACGAGTTTGCCTGGTGGTGGAACTACCGATTATGCGGTTGATATTTTTTATCAAGCGAAAATGAATAAGGATTACACTTGCTTTTTACGTGAGGACTCTGCCTTGCCAATGATGTACATGGCGGATGCTATTCGCGCTACGATTGAATTGATGGATGTCCCAGCTGAAAAAGTGCGTGTGCGTTCCGCTTACAACCTTTCCGGATGCAGCTTCACTCCAGCTGAACTTACCGCTGCCATTCGAGTTCATCGCCCTGACTTCAAAATAAGCTATGTTCCAGATTTTCGCCAACAAATCGCAGACAGCTGGCCAGCATCGATCGACGATAGTGCTGCACGAAAAGATTGGGGTTGGAAGGAACATTTTGGCACCGCTGAAATGGTGGAAATCATGTTGGAAAATGTGGATCCTTCAAAATTGAACTGAGTGTTTGAAATTCAAAAAAAGTAAACTACCTTTCGGTCACTTATGATAAGCTAATTTATCTTGAAGATGCCTACACATCGTTTTTCAGTTTCGTTCTGCTTTCCATTATTGATGGCTCTTATGTGCTTGTCCGTTGTGGGTGACGGAGTGAACCAGAAAGATGGTGAGGGCAGAAAGCAAGGAAAATGGATCTACTTTGGAAAGGACCGTCCTCAAGAAGGGTATCCATCGGAAGGAAAAATTGAAGAAGGCAGTTACCTCAATGACCGTAAGGAAGGTTTTTGGATCCGCTACCACAATGATGGTAAAACACCAAAATTGAAAGGCGAGTACCATAACAACCGCCCTGAAGGAAGCTATGTGAAGTACTATCCGAATGGAAAAGTCAAAGAGCTTGGAACCTTTACGTTGAATGAATACCAAGATTCACTAAAGCGCTATCATGAAAATGGAAAATTGGAGTACGAAGCGAATTTTTCTTCCGAAGGCCGGGAAACTGGCACAGTGAACTATTATTATCCAAATGGACAAATTGAATTTCAATACCAAGCGAGAAATGGGATTCCAGAAGGGAAGGCCATGAGGTATTACGAAAACGGAGATATTAAGGAAGTGATTTATTATGGGACGGATGGTGCCATTAAAAAAAGTGAGCCACGTGAGATGCTTAACCCCGCTGTCAAGTTAAGCGATCCAGGAGCCTCTGTTATTCCTGCGCCTAGAATTCCCACGCCAAACACGAAGGGTACGAAGTTTCTGCCAAACGGGTACAATAAAGTGTACAATGCCAACGATGAAATCTGGCAAGATGGCGACTTTAAAAATGGCTTGCTATGGGACGGAAAGGTCTATGAATACGATCGTGACGGTATCCTACTTAAAGTTAAGGTATTTAAGAATGGGGTATACCATTCAGATGGTCAACTTTGATTGGATAACCTTTTCGACGGAATGCGTATCTTTGACTGAATTCAGATTTTCTATTGAATGAGTAAAACTAAACTTCCCCCAGCATTTCTTTCTTTGCCCGCATCTCCATCCGTAGATAAGGTAGGAGTAGAGGAACGTTGCGCGCGATTTCAAACGAGAAGCATTAAAAATGCATCCAAAATGCAAGGACTCAAGATGGTCTTGAACATGATTGATTTGACCACTCTTGAAGGAAAAGATACGCCAGGAAAAGTAAAACAAATGTGCTACAAAGCACAGCATTTGCACGACTCATACCCAGATTTGCCTACCGTTGCAGCGGTTTGTGTCTACCCATCAATGGTGGGTGTTGCACGCAAAGAATTGAAAGGGAACATAGTTAAAATTGCTTCGGTTTCCACAGCATTTCCAAGCGGTCAAGCACCCATGTCTGTCAAGTTGGAAGATACTCGCTTTGCCGTTTCTGAAGGAGCTGACGAGATCGATATGGTGATTTCACGTGGTAAGTTTCTCGCGGGTGAATATAATTTTGTGTTTGATGAAATTGCTGCGATCAAGGAGGCATGTGGTAACGCTCGCTTGAAAGTGATTTTGGAGACAGGTGAACTTTCTACCTTAGACAGCGTGCGCCGAGCAAGCGATATTGCGATTCATGCTGGAGCAGATTTCATTAAAACGTCAACGGGTAAAATTCAACCTGCGGCAACCATGCAAGTCACCTATACGATGTTGATGGCCATTCGCGATCATTACGATCGAACAGGCATTATGGTTGGAATGAAGCCCGCCGGAGGAATCTCAACGTCGAAGTTGGCACTCCACAATCTCGTTATGGTGAAAGAAGTATTGGGCGAGAAATGGTTAAGCAACGAATGGTTTCGCTTTGGTGCGAGCAGCTTAGCAAATGATGTACTGATGCAAATAATGAAAACGGAGACTGGCCTTTATCAGTCACCGGATTATTTTTCAATGGACTAAAATGGCAAAAAAAACGACGAATAAATCCAAAGAAAAAGGGTGGGAATACGCTCCTTCATTGGAAAGCATTGGACATATCGATTTGAAAGAATCGTATGATTTATTTATTGATGGAAAATGGGTAAAACCATCTTCGGGGAAATACTTCGAAACCATCAATCCCGCAAATGAAAAGGTCCTTGCTAAAGTGGCTCATGCCAATGAGGAGGATGTCGATCGCGCAGTTAAAGCAGCACGAAAAGCCTACGATACGGTCTGGTCTAAAATGCCGGCTTCGGAAAGAGCAAAATATATTTTTCGCATTGCCCGATTGATGCAGGAACGCGCACGTGAACTTTCAGTAATTGAAACTTTGGATGCCGGAAAGTCAATCCGAGAATCACGCGACATCGATGTCCCCTTGGCCTGTAACCATTTCTTTTATTACGCAGGATGGGCCGATAAGCTCGAATACGCATTTCCAAATCGAAATTTTGAACCAATAGGTGTTGCTGGACAAATTATTCCGTGGAACTTTCCCTTGTTGATGGCCGCATGGAAAATCGCACCGGCCTTGGCTGCTGGGAACACAGTTGTACTTAAACCTGCCGAAACCACACCGCTGACGGCCTTGAAATTGGCCGAAATCATAGAGTTATCGGGATTGCCTGCAGGAGTAGTGAATATAGTGACGGGATTTGGAGATACAGGCGCTGCCATTGTGGAGCACCCTGAAGTGAATAAGGTGGCATTTACGGGATCAACTGCGGTAGGAAAACACATTCAACGTGCTGTGGCCGGTACCGATAAAAAGGTAACGCTTGAGCTCGGAGGGAAATCATCAAACATCATTTTTGAAGATGCGCCAATTGACCAAGCGGTAGAAGGTATTGTCAATGGCATTTTCTTTAATCAAGGGCATGTGTGCTGCGCAGGTTCGCGTCTTTTTGTGCAAGAGTCAGTGGCAGATCTGGTTGTTCGAAAATTGAAGCAGCGCATGGATTCACTGTATGTCGGTGATCCATTGGATAAGAATACTGATATTGGTGCAATCAACTCGAAAGAACAATTGGAGGTCATCAATAAATACATAAAGATTGGTATTGAAGAGGGTGCTGAAATGTATCAACCCAACTGCGAAATCCCCACGAAAGGTTATTTCTGCAAGCCAACACTGTTCTCCAATGTGGCACAATCGAATGTGATTGCGCAAGAGGAGATTTTTGGACCAGTTTTGACCATTCAAACATTCAGAACGGTGGATGAGGTCATTCAAAAAGCCAACAATTCACCCTATGGATTGGCAGCCGGTGTTTGGACCGACAAAGGCTCACGCATTTTCAATTTGACGTCGAAATTGCGTGCTGGGGTGGTTTGGGCCAACACCTACAACAAGTTTGATCCAGCATCTCCATTCGGAGGATATAAGGAAAGTGGTTTTGGCCGTGAAGGTGGACTTCATGGGCTTCGTGCGTATGTAAAATTGAAATAAGATGACTCGCTTGCAAGTGCTTAAGACATATAAGATTTTTATTGGCGGACAATTTCCAAGAACGGAATCTGGACGCTATTATTCGCTCAAAGGAAAAGATGGCTTTGACATCGCCAATGTGTGTTTGTCATCTCGGAAAGATGCTCGAAATGCAGTTGTTGCTGCACGAAAAGCGTTTGGTTCATGGTCGGAGCGCAGTGCTTTCAACCGCGGACAAATTGTCTATCGCATCGCTGAAATGTTAGAAGGTCGTCGCTCTCAATTCATCGAAGAACTTCAACTTATGGGACTTACCGCAGCCAATGCAGCGAAGGAAGTGGATGCTGCGGTTGATCGCGTCGTATATTATGCGGGGTGGTGCGACAAGTACCAACAAATCGTAAGTTCAGTCAATCCTGTGGCTTCATCGCATTTCAATTTTTCCGTTGCTGAGCCTACGGGAGTGGTTGGGATTATTGCGCCGGAAGAAAGTCCCTTGCTTGGATTGATTTCATTGCTCATTCCTGCCATCGCAGGTGGAAATACAGTCGTACTCATTGCTTCGGAGAAGTACCCTCTTTCAGCGGTAACCTTGGCGGAAGTGATTCATTCATCTGATGTACCTGGAGGGGTAGTGAATATTCTTACAGGAACAGCGGGTGAGCTAATGCCGCCTTTGGCTTCTCACCTCGATGTGAATGCGATGACGAGTTCAGGCTTAAACCAAGAAATGGCCAGTGCGATGCACGTGCAAGCTGCGGATAACGTCAAAAGAGTATTCAA
>CAMBMC010000088.1 GCA_945868555.1 Chitinophaga pinensis
TATCTCGTCCTTGCCTTTCCATTTATGTAAGCAAATCCACCGGTACTTTTTCCTGATATTTAGAGCGAAATGCCGATATTTGCACCTAAATTCTATCCCATGTCAAAAGTTGTTACCCTCAATGAGTTCATCATGGATCGCCAAGCGGACTTTCCCTTCGCTACAGGTGAGCTTTCCCGCATCTTGAACGACATCGCAGTGGCTTCCAAAATTGTGAGTCGCGATGTACGCCAAGCAGGACTTGTGGATCACATTTTAGGGGCGCAAGGCAACACCAATATCCAGGGTGAAGAACAGCAAAAATTGGATGTTGTGGCCGATGAGCAATTCATCAAGGCCTTTGAATATGGGGGTGAAATCTGTGGAATTGCCTCCGAAGAAAATGACGATTTCGTTGCCTTTACTTCTGAATCTGCAAAAAATGGGAAATACGTCGTGTTGTTCGACCCTTTAGACGGTTCCTCAAACATCGATGTGAACGTATCCATCGGTACTATTTTTTCCATTTATCGACGCATCTCAGCAGTTGGAACATTTGCGACATTGGAAGATATGCTTCAACCTGGATCGGAACAAGTCGCTGCAGGGTACGTATTATATGGTTCATCCACCATGCTTGTTTACACGACAGGTCGTGGTGTCAACGGCTTTACCTTAGATCCATCCATCGGCGAATTTTGCTTGTCCCATCGCGACATGAGAATGCCTGAAACAGGTCGTCTTTATGCAATGAATGAAGGAAACATCAACATTTGTGAAGAAGGATTGCGCGACTACGTTGCATACTGCCAGAGTTTTGAAAATGACAAAGGCGCACCGTATTCTGGGCGTTACATCGGTTCACTTGTTGCAGATTTTCACCGCAACATGATCAAAGGTGGAATTTACATTTACCCAGATACAACAACATCTCCTGAGGGAAAATTGCGCTTGTTATACGAATGCAATCCTTTGGCATTTATCGCTGAACAAGCAGGTGGAATTGCCAGTACGGGTAGAAAGCGCGTCATGGACTTGAAGCCAACGCGTCTGCATGAACGGGTTCCATTTTACATAGGTTCGAAACAAATGGTAGAGAAAGCCATGAGTCTGCTCAAATAATGGAGATCCGCGAACTTAAAAAAGCATTTACTACCCTCCCTCAAATCGATTCTTCGGCCAATGCGCTGCAGTTTGCAGGGGCGCATATCCATTGGAAAGGCCTTGTTGGTTCGGCGAGAGGATTGTGTGCAACCGCGCTGAGCGAACAAATTCCAGGACATCATCTCTTTGTTCTCCCAGACAAAGAAGAAGCCGCTTATTTTTTAAATGACCTTGAGGGACTTTTCCCCGACGATAAACGCATATTTTTTTATCCCGCATCGTATCGCGTGCCTTACCAACTGGAAGACACCGACAATGCCAATGTGGTATCACGGGCTGAAGTTTTGGAACGCATCAACAATGGGACAAATGTCCGCGTGGTGACCTACCCGCAGGCGCTCTTCGAAAAAGTTCCAACACAAAAAAAACTCAGCGACAATACCTTACGCGTTGAAGTAGGGAAAAATTATTCCATTGACCTCATCAACGAATTGCTCTTGGACTACCATTTCGACCGCGTTGACTTTGTGTATGAACCCGGTCAATTCTCAATTCGTGGTGGAATCGTTGATGTCTTTTCTTATGCCAATGACAATCCCTTTCGCATCGAGTTTTTTGGCGATGAAGTAGAGTCCATACGCACCTTTGATGCCGGCACGCAGCTTTCGCTTGTCAATCATAAACATTTCAACATCATTCCCAACGTTCAAGGACAGCTGAACCTTGAGGGAAATGGGAGTTTTTTCGAGTTTCTTGGTCAGCATGTCACCATTTGGATTTCTTCCGTGGAACAATTGAATTACATCATCGATAAAGAATACAAACGTGCTGTGAAGATTCACTCCGAGTTGTCAGACACCGTAAAACGCACATTGCCAGGTGATTTATTCATGCATCCAAGCGAAATAGAACACGTTTTGGAAGATCATAGCACCATTGAATGGGGGCCTGAATATCACTTCACGGCCGACCATGCATGTCAATTTGACTTCTTGCCACAGCCAAGTTTCAATAAAAACTTCGATCTCCTTCGAAGCGACCTAGCAGCACATGCAGAAAATGGTTTCGATAACCTCATCTTTTCCAATCAGCCGAAACAAATAGATCGCTTGTTTCAGATTTTTGAGGACATTGGTGGTGGAACAGATTTCAAACCGATGCCCTTGGCCTTGCACGAAGGATTTATTGCGCCATCGCTGAAACTTACGTGCTACACCGACCACCAACTGTTTGAACGCTATCACCGTTTCCGTTTAAAAGAAGGGTTTCGACAGGCCAAACAAGCACTCACACTCAAGGAAATCTATAATCTGCAGAAAGGCGATTATGTTACCCATATCGATCATGGAGTGGGACAATTCTCTGGTTTAGAAACCATTGATGTGAACGGAAAGCCTCAAGAAGCCATTCGGCTTTTGTACAAAGATGGCGATGTGCTTTATGTCGGCATTCACTCCTTGCACCGCATCTCAAAATTCACTGGCAAAGACGGCAGCGTTCCGAAAATGAATAAATTGGGATCGCAAGCATGGACGACACTGAAGAACAAAACCAAGAAGAAAATTAAGGAATTGGCCTTCGACCTCATTCAATTGTATGCCAAACGAAAGTCACAGCCAGGATTTGCATTTCTTCAAGACACCTACCTCCAGAACGAGCTTGAAGCATCGTTCATGTATGAAGATACTCCCGATCAGCTCAAAGCCACACAAGCCATCAAGGAAGACATGGAATCTCCCACACCGATGGACCGCTTGATCTGCGGAGATGTTGGATTTGGAAAAACCGAAGTCGCCATTCGAGCAGCCTTCAAAGCCGCAACTGATGGAAAGCAAGTCGCCGTGCTCGTTCCAACGACCATTTTGTCCATGCAACACTACCGCAGTTTCAAGGAGCGATTGAAAGATTTTCCCGTGACTGTAGATTATGTCAACCGCTTTAAATCGTCCAAAGACACCAGTGAAACCATTAAAAAACTGTCAGAAGGGAAAATAGACATCTTAATTGGCACACATGCCCTTGTTGCCGAGCGCATTAAATTCAAAGATCTCGGGTTAATGATCATCGACGAAGAGCAGAAATTTGGTGTTTCGGTAAAAGATAAACTAAAGACATTGCGTGCAACAGTGGACACCTTGACACTCACGGCTACACCAATACCCAGAACATTACAATTCTCGTTGATGGGGGCGCGAGACCTCAGCATCATCAACACCCCGCCGCCGAATCGACAACCCGTCTTAACAGAGATTATTCAGTTCAACGAAGAAATTATCCGCGATGCTGTTGCCTACGAAGTTAGTCGTGGAGGACAAGTATTCTTCGTGAACAACCGCTTGTCCAACATCAAAGAAATTTCAGGGATGCTTCAGCGCTTGTGTCCTGGAGTGCGTGTTGCGATTGGTCACGGACAAATGGATGGGCAGCAGCTTGAAAAAGTGATGATGGACTTCATCAATGGTGAGTACGACGTGTTATTGGCCACGACCATCATTGAGTCAGGCATCGATATTTCCAACGCCAACACCATCATCATCAACGACGCACATAACTTTGGATTGAGTGATTTGCACCAATTGCGTGGACGTGTTGGGCGAAGCAACAAGAAAGGATTCTGCTATTTGGTAGCGCCGAAATTCAGCATTTTGACTTCCGATTCTAGGAAACGATTGGAGGCCTTGGTGCAATTCTCCGATTTAGGGTCTGGGTTCAACATCGCGATGAAAGACCTTGATATTCGAGGTGCAGGAAATATGCTTGGAGGAGAACAAAGCGGTTTTATCTCCGAAATTGGATTTGAGATGTATCAAAAGATCTTGAATGAGGCCATTGAAGAATTGCGGGAAAATGAATTCAAAGAGTTGTTCGACGAACGCACCACCGATAGCATGCTTCAATTTGTGAAGGACTGCAACATGGAAACAGATCTTGAAGTGCGCATTCCAGACGATTACGTCAACAATGTCGCCGAACGTTTGAGCTTGTACCAAGAAATGGACAACCTTCAGGACGAAGAATCACTAGAAAAATTTGCCAATACACTCATTGATCGTTTTGGTCCCTTGCCTCGTCAAGTCAAAGAACTTGTGCTCTCCTTTAAATTACGGTGGTTGGCTGAAGAACTTGGTATTGAGCGCCTAGTGATTAAATCGGGAAAAATGGTCGGATACTTCCTCGCAAACCCTCAGTCACCATACTTTGAAACAGAAGCCTTCCAGACACTGTTGCAAAACGCACTTAAACTCGGCGATAAATGCCGCTTGGCCGAACAAAATGGCCGACTACGTATTGTCTTTACGGGTATAGGGCATATTCGCGATGCCTACGAGCAGCTTCAGCGTTTGCGTCACGAAGAAAAATAATGTAATTTCACTAAAATTTGAAAAACCACGTTTCAGATAGAGTTATGAAAAATCTTACAGTTCTAATTGGTGTTTTTGCCCTGGTATTGAGTTCATGTGGAACCCATAAAGCATTGCGTTTTGTAAAAGCCAATCCCAATCAACAGATTGTTCAAACCCAAGATCTACATGCCATTTCGGAAGATCTCATTCCGATGAATGAATCTCGTGTAAGCACTGTTTTAACCACTCAAAGTGAAACTTCAGATATTGAAACAGCCCTTTCATCTTCAGATATATCGTCCTATCCAGATACAACAAAAAGCTCAGATGAACCTGATATGAGCTCAGACGAGGCAAGCGATGCCGTTCAGCAAGCAACGCGTACTGAAAAAACCGCCACGATTGCCAAAAGCTTAGGCATTGCTGGTGTTGTCACCATGTGGTTGGGGCCCATTTCTTTTGTCGCTTTGCCGCTGATGATTGCTACTCTAATCCTCTATCTCAAGGCCAATAAAGCACGCTACAATACCGAGCAGGGTGTAAAATCCCTGAAAACGGCAAAAAATCTATTGCTCTTTTATGGCATTGTGGCAGCCGTAGCCCTCCTTTTGACCATCGTGCTAGTTATCCTTATTTTCATATATTTTTAAGCAATGGGCAATCGTGCCTTTGTCTCTGTCACCAATGATTTATACACCGACAACCGTGTGAATAAAATCTGCCTTTTTTTGGTGGAACAAGGGTACAAAGTCACGCTCATCGGTCGAATTAAATCAGATAGTTCGCCATTGAATGATCGGCCTTACGCCACGAAACGATTCAAATTGCTGTGGGAAAAGGGTCCTAAATTCTATGCAGCGTATAACCTTCGGCTGTTTTTTTACCTGCTCTTTCGTCGGGCAGATCTATTGGTTGCCAATGACCTTGACACCTTAACGGCAAACTTCCTTGCGTGGAAATTTAAATTCAAGACCAAATTGGTTTACGACAGTCACGAGTACTTTACGCAAGTCCCCGAATTGATTCATCGTCCAAAAACACAGAAAATTTGGGAGCGCATCGAAGGATATATCTTCCCCCGTTTGCAATCCATTTACACTGTAAATCAATCCATCGCGGACATTTATACCCAGAAATACAAAAAAACCGTAAGGGTTGTGCGAAACATTTCACCGAGTTGGAATGCAGAAAACGTCCCTTCACGTAAAGAATTGGGACTCCCAGAAAATCGGTTTTTAGTCATCCTTCAAGGTGCTGGAATCAATATTGATCGCGGAGCAGAAGAAGCAGTTGAAGCCATGAAACTGCTCACGGACGTCACCCTGATCATTGTTGGTAGCGGAGATGTGATCGACACCTTGAAAGAACTGGTAAAGACCTATGAACTTCAAAACAGGGTGCTTTTCTTCGGTAAACGACCTTACGCTGAAATGATGGCATTTACATCTCTCTCCGATGTCGGACTTACTCTAGACAAACCAACGAGCGACAATTACCGCTATTCCCTACCAAATAAAGTCTTCGACTACATTCACGCAGAGACACCCATTATCGGGACGAATCTCTTAGAGGTCGCACAAATCATTACAACCCATCAAGTGGGTACTGTAATCAACGAACTCTCCCCAGAAACTTTGGCAAATGCAATCCACCATTACCAAGAACACCCTGATTTATTGCTCACTCAAAAAGCAAATTGTCGCGTTGCATCGGCAATAGAGAATTGGGAGAATGAACAAGAAGTATTGAAACAAATCTATCCATCCATTGAATGCTAAGCACCTTCATGTCGTCTGTCTTGATGTGCCATTTCCGGCAGATTATGGCGGAGCAATCGATATGTTTTACCGCATTCAAGCATTGCATTCATTGGGATTGAATTTGACGATTCATGCATTTGAATATGGCCGCGGAGAGCAAGCAGAATTGGAGAAATATGGCCGCGTGATGTATTACAAGCGTACAAAATCCATTTTTCACCTCTTTTCAAAACGTCCATTCATCGTTCAATCGCGCATGTCAAAACATCTCCTGGAAAACCTGAGTCGAGATCGCGACCCTATACTTTTGGAAGGACTGCATACCTGTGGAATCTTGGAAGATACGGCTATTCAACAACGAATGACCTTTGCGCGGATGCACAACATTGAGCACGACTATTACCGTGGCTTAACCATGGGTTCAACATTTTTGAAACGCTTTTTTTTCCGCTTGGAAGCGCGAAAATTAGAAAGGTATGAATCTGTTCTTTCCAAGGCCAAGCACGTGTTTGTCATCAAGGAAAGTGATGTTGTACACGTCAAGCAATACCAAGAAAATACACATTTTCTCCCCGCATCCTTTCCACCCATTGAAGGGAGATACGGGGCTGTTCATCGCTATGCACTGATCCATGGCAATTTATCCGTTTCGGAAAATGAACAAGCTGTCTATTGGATCTTGAACACACTTCACAAAGTCATGGACCCTACCTTTCCAATTGTTGTCGCTGGAAAAAATCCAAGCAAGCGATTGGTGGTATTTTGTGAAAAAATGAACGTGAAGATCATTTCAAATCCATCGGAGAAGCACTTATACACCCTAATTCAAGAAGCACACATTCATTTGTTGCATACCACGGTGCCCTCAGGGATAAAATTAAAGCTACTTTCCTGCATCCATAGCGCTGGTCATGTATTGGTAAACAGCAAACTCGTTCAGGGAAGTGGATTGACCCAATTCTGCACCATTGCCGATGAAGCGAAAGAATACCGCTTGCATTTTTTGGGATTGAAAAATCATGAAATGACCAAGGAAGAATTTGACCAACGACATGCCTACATTACTACACATTTCAACACCGCGGCCAATTGCCAAATTCTTCTGCAATTAATGGAAAACACGCATGAATAAGTTCGTTCTTCTTTTCAGCATCTTTCCTTTTTTCCTTTTCGGACAAATCACTGGAGACTGGCACGCCGCGTTTACTCTAGTTGGAAAATCAAATCGGATTGATCTTCACATTGAGAACATTCCAGATACCACAATTAAACTCATCAATCCAGACGCGAAAAAACCTGAGCCCATTCCTATGACGAATGTGGTTTTGAGTGATTCAAGCGTTTCATTTACCTACCAAAAAATTGGTTTGTCATTCAAAGGAAAATACTACGTAGATGGCGATACGCTTGTTGGGATCATGTCACAAAGTGATGTGCGTTGGACGGTTGTGTTTCGTCGTGAAGTTCTCAAAGAAGCGAAACTTATTCGGCCGCAGGAGCCCGTTCCTCCATTCGATTATTCAGTAGAAGATGTCCTCATTAAAAACGGCGACATCGTTCTCGGCGCAACACTGACCTTACCGAAAGACCAAAGTCATCCTTTTCCCATTGTTGTATTGGCCTCAGGAAGTGGCGCACAAGACAGAAATTGTGAACTCATGGGACATAAGTCCTTCTTGGTTATTGCTGATTTTTTGGCGCAAAATGGCATCGGATGCTTGCGTTTTGACGACCGAGGGGTTGGAAAAAGTACGGGTATTTTCTCACAGGCTAGCCTCATGGATTTTGGTTCAGATGTTAGTGCATGTGTAAGTTTTCTGGCCATAGATGCTCGATTCTCAGATTGTCCAATCGGCATTGTTGGTCATTCTGAGGGGGGCATGCACGCCCTCATTGCTGCGCGAAAAAACAAGAACATCGATTTCGTGATTGAATTGGCAAGTGTAGGGACAAGTGGAAGAGATGTGCTTGTAGAACAGCAGTTCCTCATTCCATTGGCTTCGGGAAAAGACAGTACCTATGCCATTTGGAATAGAGATGTTTACGCCGGATTGTGTGACATCATACAGCGCTATCCTCAGCAAAAGGCAAGTGAATGCATCGCGACATTTCTCGATACCATGTACCATCGGGCGCCGGCTGATTATCAAGCATTGACCAACATTTTTAACTTTAAAGTTGGATTAAACGTCTTTCTGAACAATGAGTGGGGCCGGCAGTTCATCACTTTTGATACCAAGAAGTACCTAAAAAAGTTGAAGATTCCCATTTTAGCCATAAATGGCTCCAGGGATATTCAGGTACCACCGAATTCGAGTCAGCAGGGGTTCATTACCCATTTCGCGAAGCAAACGCGATCAAGCTCTGAGGCGGTAATCATTGAAGGCTTGAATCACTTGTTTCAACGATGTGAACGCTGCGATATCTTGGAGTATGGCGATTTGGAAGAAACCTTTTCGCCTGTGGTGCTTCAGAAAATGCGCGAGTGGATTTACGGGCTTTATTTTCGGTTTTAAGTCTGTTGGATATCATTTAAAATTGTTTGATTTTTATTTGGAGAATGTTCACTAATTAGTTAACTTTAATTTCATGGAAAGAGATATCTTTTTTTCGGGAATAAGAATATTTAGCGC
>CAMBMC010000089.1 GCA_945868555.1 Chitinophaga pinensis
TCAATTCCGCTGAACGTTCATCCATAAAGATGATTGGATTGCCTTGTCGAACGAAAGGCTTATACAGTTGCTCCATGACTTTACGTGCGCGTTCTGAACCTGCACCAATGACGACACGATCTGGCTTCATAAAGTCACTTACAGCAAAACCCTCTCGCAAAAATTCAGGGTTTGAGACCACATCAAATTGACAGCGTGCATTTTTTGCAATCGCCTCTCTAACTTTATCTGCTGTTCCAACGGGAACTGTGCTTTTATCAACGATGACCGCATAATCTGAGAGTAAATGCCCCAATTGATCAGCGACACCGAGGATGTAACGCAAATCTGCAGATCCATCTTCACCTGGAGGAGTTGGCAGTGCGAGGAAAATAATTTCCGCATCCTTGATTCCCATTTCTAGGTCTGTTGTAAATGTTAATCTCCCTGCATTTACATTTCGTTCAAATAAAACATCGAGATTCGGCTCATAAATAGGAACCTTACCATTGCGCATACCCTCGACCTTTGATTTGTCTATATCAACACACACTACTTGATTGCCTGTTTCAGCGAAACAAGTACCTGTAACGAGACCTACATACCCTGTCCCAACTACTGCTATTTTTTTCATAAAAATTTAAGAATGAGCTTTGACAAAATCAACCACCGTTGCACAAATCAAGTCCAACTGTTCCTGTTCCATTTCCGTATGAATGGGCAAGGACATTACGCAAGACGTGAGCGCATCCGTTACTGGCAACACCGTTTCTGCACTTCCGAAAGCAGAGAACATCTTCTGGCGGTGCGCAGGAACGGGATAATAGATCATGGATGGGATTTCTTTTGTTGCAAGGTAAGCGACCAGTTCATCGCGATCAATGCCTGTCAATTGCATCGTATACTGATGAAACACATGCAGTGACTGAGCACCTCGCACCGGTGTTTTAATCTGTGGATATTCAGCAAAAAATGCGTCGTAGTGATCCGCCACTTTTCTTCTTGCTGAAATATAGGTGTCCAAACGTGGTAGCTTTATGCGCAGAACGGCTGCTTGTATGGTGTCTAAACGTGAGTTACACCCAACAACATCGTGGTAATAGCGCTGACTTTGTCCATGGTTGGCGATCATTCTCATCTTAGCTGCAAGCTCATCGCTGTTGGTGCAAATCGCACCGCCATCGCCATAACAACCCAAGTTTTTCGATGGAAAAAAGGAAGTACAACCGATATCTCCAATGGTTCCCGTTTTCGAAACCGTGCCATCTTGATGGTAATAATCACTTCCAATCGCTTGTGCATTGTCTTCTACGACATGTAGATTATACTCCTTTGCAATCTCCATGATGGCATCCATATTGGCTGCTTGACCATATAAATGCACGGGAACAATCGCTTTTGTTTTTTCAGTGATGGCAGCACGAATGGCAGCTGCATCGATGCAAAACGTATCTGTATCCACTTCAACAAACACTGGCTTCAAACCTAGCAATGCCATCACTTCTGTTGTTGCGATGTAGGTAAAAGATGGAGTAATCACCTCGTCGCCTGGTTTTAAATCCAAGGCCATCAATGCGATTTGAAGGGCATCTGTCCCGTTGGCACATGGAATCACATGCTTAACGCCTAGATATTCTTCCAATTCTTTTTGGAACAATTGAACATCTGGACCGTTGATAAATTGCGCATTTTCAATGACATTCATCAGTGCCGCATCAACCTCTGTTTTGATCTGCTGGTACTGTGTCATCAGATCGACCATTTGAATCTTTTTCATTCAAGAATGCAATTAATCAGTTCAAGTCAGCAAAGGTACGAATTCAAGGGTGATATTGAGAAAAGTCGAAGAAAAAATGGACGTCTCAAAACGATTGTTCCCTCAACTTATATTTCTCATTGCGACATTTTCATCGTTTTTAACAATCACATTGTAAAATGACCTTAAATTTGGAGCATGTTGAGGAAAATTGTTTTACTTACGTTCATCGTCCTATCGCTTTCTGTAATTGCTCAGCGGAATGTCACCGATTCCATTATTGGAACACCATGGGTAGGTGTTCATTATGGAGGAAACTGGACGGGTGGAGATTTGGCCAATCGCTATGGTTACCTCAACCATCTTGGGTTTATGGCGGGATATAAAACCAAAAAGAACCTGTATTTGGGCATGGAGGCCAATTTCATCTTTGGCAATGAACTCGACACCTCACTGAATCATATTTTTGACCATTTGGTAGATTCGTATGGAAATATCACCGACGTGAATGGTGACATCGCTAAAGTATTGGTTTACTCGAGAGGAATGCACATGAACCTCTCTATCGGAAAAGTCATTCCCGTGTTGTCCACAAACAAAAACTCTGGTATTTTCTTGCATGGCGGAGTGGGGCTTTTGGTCCACCATTTGCGCATTGAAACGCAAGATCAGGTGATTCCGCAATTGGAACTTGACTACAAAAAGGGATATGATCGCTTGTCTATTGGACCAAATTTGCACCAATTTGTGGGGTATGCATTTTTAGCCAATAGTGGATATTATAACTTTTATGGTGGATTCTATTGTCAGCAAGGATTCACAAAAAATCAGCGCACGATTAATTTCGATCAACCCGATGTGCCTGTGTCTAAAAAAACCATGTTTGACCTCCAATATGGATTTCGACTAGGCTGGTTTATTCCGTTTTACAAGCGTGAAGTCAAAGATTACTATTTCGACTGATGCATTGCTTGTACAACATCGGCATTCACCTTTTTGGTTTGGCCATACGATTGGCATCGCTCTTCAATCCCAAGGCAAAGGAATGGGCGAAGGGCCGCAAAAATTACTTTTCACATCTTCCCGAATCCGCTAAACCTATTCTTTGGTTTCATTGTGCTTCCCTTGGTGAATTTGACATGGCCATCCCGGTTATGAACGAACTGAGAGCAACGCATCCGAACCACACCATTCTCGTTACTTTCTTCTCCCCTTCCGGGATGCAGCATTACCACAAGAGAACTCATCCGGCAGACCTTGTCCTTTATTTGCCCTTAGACACTCCAAAAAATGCAAAGCACTTTGTGTCGCACTTTAAACCCGAAAAGGCCTTTTTTGTGAAGTATGAATTTTGGGCAAATTATCTTGACGCCTTAAAGGAATCAGACGCCAAGGTTTTTTCCATTTGCACCCTACTCCGCCCCGACCATCGGTTTTTTCAGTGGTACGGTGGATTTTTTCGGCGAGCACTGCTCAACTTCGATCATTTCTATGTTCAAAATGAATCGACTAAGTCATTGCTTCATTCCATTGGTATTCAACAGGTTTCGCTCACAGGCGACACCCGCTATGACAAAGTGATCGAAACAAGAGAAAAGCAAGAAGCGAATCCTAGAATTGACGAATTTTTGCAGGGAGATCAAGCCATTATTTTTGGAAGCACCTGGCCAGAGGACGAAGCCATCATTCTGCCTTGGCTTGACGCACATCCATCCGTAAAATGCATTATTGCTCCGCATAACATTGATGCTGCTCACGTTCAATCGCTTCAACAAGCACTCGGTGAGCGTTGTATTCGGTTCACAGAAAATGACAGCACCTCCTGTCAGGTGTTGATCTTGGATACTATCGGACATCTATCAAGTACGTATGAATCTGCGAAGATTGCCTATGTCGGAGGTGGATTTTCCGGTAAGCTACACAACATATTAGAGCCCGCTGTGTATGGCATTCCAGTAATTTTCGGTCCGAAGTTTAATCGTTTTCCGGAAGCGCAACAATTCATCGATGCGGGAATTGGATTTTCAGTGTCAGACATGAAATCACTTTCTGAAAGGATAACTGATGTCACAAGTCGTTTGATAGAAATCAAAATCGAAGCGGATACACTCATTCAAAAAAACGCTGGAGCGGCAAGGCGCATTGCTGAATATCAACGTTTGAATTATCCTGATTAAACTATCCGTTCCAGCTTAAAACTTCCAATTGTTCGTTAGACCGAGTCCCAAAAGACAACTGTACCTCACGAATTATCCGATCGATGGATGCCCATTTCGTTGTTCGGTGTCCCGCTAGAGCAATAATTTCGCGCGCTGGATAAGATTTGATAGCACCAGAACGAATGTGTTTCAGTGCATCGCGCTGTTGTTTTGTCATCCGGTAAAACTCAGGCACCAAGGTGTAACCGCCATCTTGGTCCACCATATTCATCAGCAATTCTACATTCCCTCCCTCGTAGCTCCAATTGGCAGTTTCCTTTCCTTCTTGAATGCCACAGAAACTAACCATCTGCGTGCGCAAGCAATTTCCTTTCGTCAAAAGCCATGGATGCAAATCTGTCAATTGTTCAATGTCCACCTCAGAAGTTTTGATTTCCTTCGTGTAGGCCATTATTTCTTCACGGTATAGAGGAATCGTTCGAAAAGATGGATCACTTGCAGGTCCCGCCAAAATCGCCAAGTCCACCTGTTTGTTCATCATCGCCACCAACAAATCCTGTGTACGCATCTCTTCGATAATCAATTGAACACCTGGCAGCTGCGCCTTCCATGTCGTAAACAGTTCTGGAATGAGATAGGCCGCTACAGTTGGAATAACGCCCATTCGAATTTCCTCCTTGTAGGTCCCGTTCCATTTGGCGGTTATCGTTGCCAAGCGTTGCTCCTCGTTCAAAATATCACGCAAGACAGGGATCAATTCTTGACCGAAGAGTGTGAGTTCAACCGGATTTCTGTCTCGATCAAACACGACATGTCCGAGCAGTTGTTCTGCTTTTTTTACCTGCATCGACAGCGTAGGCTGCGTCACGTGGCAAAGTTCACTTGCCCGAACGAAATTTCTGGTTTCACTGAGCACCACCAGATAGTGCATTTGTTGAATCGATAACATATAGATAAATTCAATGGAAGTATAAATATAATTGAAAAATACTATATCCATCACGATATACCTTCGAAACATTGAATTATTCACTAAAACGAAAGACCATGAAAGAATTAATCCGCCGTTTGAAAAGACGCATTTTCAAGAAACCGAAGCATCAACTTGTCATCGTTAAAAAGGAAGCAGAAAGCATTGCCGAATCCATGGGAGTCGATATGTTCCGCTTTTCAATGCTCGAACAGATCTGCATTGTTTCTCGCCATGAAAGCACAAGTAAGGTTTCTTGTTTCCAAAAAATCATTTCGCATTGTGAAAACACGAATGAAATCGTTTTAATGATTTACTTATTCGATAAAATCCTAGAAAATTACTACGAACAAGTGCGGATGGCTCACATGAATTGAGTCGAATTCACAAGCAATCAACTCATAGATTTATCCTATCACGAAATAGATTAAATCGATAAAAACCAGTTGAATAAGCCACTAATTTTGTTTCACGAAAAAAGAAAAAACATGTCTGAATTGATCCAAATAACCCAAGAAAATATCAATGAGATTCTGAATGAATCTGAAAAAATTGTCGTGCTTGACTTTTATTCTCCAGGATGTGGGCCGTGCGAAAGCCTTAAACCTATCCTGGAAGAATTAGCAGATGAATATACTGAAAACTTCATCTTCGCGAAGATAAACGCTCGCGAATTCGAAGAGCTATGCAATGAACATCGCATTATTTCCGTGCCGAATATACTGACGTTTAAAAATGGCAAAGTGATTCAGCGACATATAGGCCTAGAAACAAAATCATTCTTCCAACAACATCTCGATGCCTTGATTTAATTTTTCAACTTCGTCGTATGTATTCGAACCGAAAAGCAGTAAATTTGTTATCACTTATATAAATCAACAATTCAATTAAAAATGGGAGTATTAGTAGGCAAAAAAGCACCGTCTTTCAAGGCGTCAGCAGTAGTAAATGGTGGAGAGATCGTGAACGGCTTTTCATTGGACCAGTACATTGGTAAAAATCATGTGATTTTCTTCTTTTACCCGAAAGATTTCACATTTGTATGTCCATCTGAATTGCATGCATTTCAAGCGAAATTGGCTGATTTCGAAGCACGCGGTGTAAAAGTAGTGGCATGTTCAACAGACACAGAGGAATCACACTGGGGATGGTTGCAAGTACCTAAAAACAAAGGAGGAATCGAGGGAGTGAAATACCCCATCGTTGCCGATACGTCAAAAACGATTTCAGAAGCTTTCGGTGTTCTTGCCGGAGAATACGAGTACGACATGGATGGCGCTTTGACAGCATCAGGACCAATGATTGCTTACCGTGGTTTGTTCTTGATAAACAAAGAAGGTGTTGTCATGCACCAGTTGGTGAACATGTTCCCATTGGGCCGCAACGTGGACGAAGCACTCCGCATGGTGGATGCACTTCAGTTCTTCGAAGAAAACGGAGAAGTTTGTCCAGCAAACTGGCAAAAAGGTGACGAAGGAATGAAAGCGAGCTTTGACGGCGTTGCTGATTACCTTGCTGCGCACTAAAAATAAATGAGATGAAAAAAAAGCTGCTGAAAGGTGGCTTTTTTTTTGGACAAAAGACTTCGAAGAAGTTACTAATTACTAATGACGAGTTACGAGTTGGGGGGATTTACTTCAAAAAGTTACGAATGACGAGTACTAATGACTAAAAAGGAAAGAGGTTCAACTTATGGGTTGGACCTTTTTTTATGTCAACTTTTTTTCATTTTTTCAACTCAAACACTTTTTATAAATCAACTTTTTCAATAACTTAAGTAGAAAATTGATTTTTCATGTTACCCACTATTCACCTCAATCGCCAGGAAATTGGCTTAAAAACGTACTATTACATCACCTTTCCATTCAACCGGAATTTGTATGCTTTGTTTCGTTCATTCGAACATGTTCATTGGGATAAGTACGAAAAATCCTTCGTATTTGACGAGAACGATTTGTCCATTGATTCGCTGCTTTCCCACGTTGAAGGAAAGGCGCAGGTTGAATTTCTTGAGAAACGATTAGAAAGTGTGGAATACAAGCGATCTCATTTGCGTCCTTCCGATTTTTTGGAACCCCTGGATGACATAAAGTCGCATGAAATTGTGCGTTTCGAGCATTATTTGCAATCAAAGCGCTACAGTTCGAATACCATCAAGGTTTACGCTGAAACCTTTCGTGTCTTTCTGCGCTACTTCGCGAGCAAAGCGATTGAAGAAATTAGCAATGACGACCTCATCGCTTTCAACAACGATTATATTTTGAAGAATAATTTTTCTTCTTCCTACCAAAACCAGCTTGTGAATGCCGTGAAGTTGTATTATTCGGTGATTCAGCACAAGCGTATCGATGTGGAATTGGTGCATCGACCACGTCGAGAGAAAACCTTACCGAATGTGCTGAGTAAAGAGGAGGTGAAAAAACTATTAAATGCTTCAACCAATCTTAAACACAGAACAATGCTATCATTAATCTATGCCTGTGGTTTGCGGCGCAGTGAATTGTTGAACTTAACTTTTAAAGACATACAAGCTGACCGACTAATTATTACTGTTCGACAATCGAAAGGAAAAAAAGATCGAATAGTTACTTTGAGTCCAATGTTACTAGTAGAATTAAGACAATACTACCTTCAGTTTAGACCACTAAAATATCTCTTCGAAGGACAGGTTGTAGGGGAAAAATATTCCGCTAGAAGTTTAGAGGAGATTTTAAAAAAAGCATGCAAAACAGCAAAAATCAACAAACCAGTTACTCTGCATTGGTTAAGACATAGCTATGCAACACATTTATTGGAACGAGGAACTGATTTACGTTACATTCAGGAATTATTAGGACATAGTTCAAGTCGCACGACAGAAATATATACCCATGTGAGTATCAAAAGTCTAAGTCAGATTAGTTCACCTTTTGATGATTTGTAAATAACACACAATACATTTTCAAATTTATTGAGCATAGCTAGCAAAGCGCTGTTTGTAAAACTCACTTTTTATAATTATAATTGAGCATATATGTAAGTTACCAGTAATTGTAAAGACGACACAACATAATGACAAATCAACCCAACTTTGACATAAAATCTACGGGACGAATTTCAAAGGAATTTGTCGACAGAAACATTTTGACTTTCAATCAAGCAACTTTATTCGTAAAAGAACTTGCCTACGGACGTAATGCAGACATAAATAATTTAGCATCTGTGTTTGCTGACAATTGTGGAACTTGTAGCACAAAACACGCTTTAATCAAAAGACTTGCAGACGAAAATAATTTTGAAACAGTAAAACTAATAGTTGGACTTTTTAGAATGAACAAAATAAATACACCAGAAATTTCTGCAACACTATTACAAAATAATTTAGAATTTATTCCTGAAGCCCATTGTTATTTGAAAATTGAAGACCTAATTCTCGACCTAACAAAAATAGATTCCAAACCGACAGATTTTTTGGATGACCTAATTGAAGAAATCGAAATTTCGCCTGAGCAAATCACAGAATACAAAGTAAACTATCACAAAAATTATCTTGTAACTTGGCTCGACAATAACAAGCAAATAAATTTATCACTTAACGACATTTGGAAAATTAGAGAACAATGTATTCAAGACTTAGCGAACAATTGAGAAAAACAACTACTGGTAACAGCACATTGGCAATAGGCGGGGTTTCGTCTCCGCTTGACATCCCGATAGCTATCGAGAATTGTGGTAGCTGAAAGTTCAGTTCTCCGAACAAAATTCTGTGCTGAAAATCCCGCCCATCGCCAATCTGCAAAACGTTATAGGCAAGTAAAAAATTAACTATGGGAAAGAATTACAAAGAAATAATGTATTCAGCTTTTAAAGCAATTTCCAAAATGGAAATCGATGAGTCTAAAAAAATTGGAATGTTAACCTA
>CAMBMC010000090.1 GCA_945868555.1 Chitinophaga pinensis
CATTAAGGCTTTGGCAAAACATCCATTGACAGATTTGGGCTTGCAACAATTTTTGGCGGATCACGCGAAGGGAAATGGGTAAGTTTTAGTTACGAGTTACGAGTTACGAGTTACGAATTAAAAATCAACCACGAAATCCACTGATTTTAAACCAATAACTGAATGTTTGCCTTTGGGAAGTGAAATTCAAAAGATTGCTAAGCTAACTAAGAGGTCCTTTGGTCAATTGAAAAATGGCCAAAACATCGATGTGTTCACCCTGCGAAACAGCAGCGGTTTGGAAATCTCCATCACCAATTTTGGTGCGGCTGTTCAATCCATCAAAGTTCCCACAAAAGATGGGCGACTCGTCGATATCGCCTTGGGTTTTGATAGGATCCAAGATTACGAATCAGCTTTCGCGAAGGGCTATTCCCCCTATTTTGGCGCAGTCATTGGACGTGTTGCAGGTCGAATACATCGGGGAAAATTCACCTTGAATGGCAAGACTTATTCCTTGGATTGCAATCTCGGTAATAATCATCTTCACGGTGGTAAAGGTGGATTTAGTGCTGCCGTTTGGACGCTTGTTTCAAGTTCAGATTCTGAAAACCCATCCATCACATTGCAATTACTCAGCAAAGGAATTGACTGCAATTATCCTGGAGATGTTACTGCGGAAGTGTGCTACACCCTGCACGAGGACAAGCGCATTTCCATCGTTATGAACGCCACAAGCACCGAAGATACCGTACTCAATTTAACCCAACACAGCTACTTCAATCTGAATGGACATTCTAAAACGCTCGAAAAACATGTCTTGCAAATTGATGCTGAACATATTTTGGATGTTGATTCGGAACTTATTCCAACCGGGGAAAGCGTTTCATTAACAAATCATCCACTCGACTTTATACTTCCGAAAGACTGTCCTTCAGCCATTGATAACAGTTTTATTCTAAAAAAGGATTCTCCGCATCAAGCGACGTTGCACAATAAACTCAACGGACTAAGTTTATCCGTTCAAACAAATCAAGAAATCCTACATGTGTACATTGGTGGTCAAACCGACATTCCTGGGAAAGATGATCAAATATACCATCAGCGAAGCGGGATTTGCTTTGAATCACAAGGATATCCAGACGCGCCCAATCATCCGAATTTTCCGAGCATTGAATTGCGAAAGGGAGAAGTTTACCATAGCAAAACAATGTTTACCTTTCAATCCTAAGCTTGATTCATTTTAAATCATACATCATTCTGTTTTCCATGAGAAATTTCCAATTTATGACTATCGCTTCTTTGATGCTTATGGCTATATTTTTCGCTGCATGTGAAAATGAAAAACCAGGATCCTCATCCCAAAACAAGAAGATACAAAAAATTGCAATTGAAACTCCAGAGAATAAATCCAAGGAAGACAAGATTGAAAGCTTTGACATGTCCAATCCCGCATTCATGATGGGAACAAATATTGGTACAATTTTCAAAACCTACTACAAAGTCGGCGATTTCAATAAAATGATCACATACACTGCGTCTTCTACCGTTAAAAATTACGGACGAGAAAAATTAATGAGTCTCTACCGCAACCTTGACCTCGGCTTCGACATGAAATTCAAAAACATGACGACCGACGGAAATGAAAAGATCTTACATTACGAGGTTATGATCAATGCAACAAAACTGGTAAAACGACTGCACGTTGTCATAGAAAACGACACAGCGCGAATTGTGCCACAGCATTTGGAAAATAGCGACATTTTTGAATAAATAACTTGAACTAACAAGAACTATTTTCAAAATAAATAATTGTGTTAATTTGAAATACATTATTTTAAATAAATATCTATGAAATGTACAAGCTGCGGTCTGAAATTAGACATGAGAAGAAAATCGCAATATGTCTATGCGTCATACCAACTTCAATCAAAAGGATTTATTGGAAATGTTTTTGGCGCAAAAGATCATTGGGTATTTTGTAGTTCAAGATGCAAAAGAAGTGCTGATCAAGATTGGATGTCTGGCCACTTTGAAGAAAAACATGGGAATAAGTCAATTAATTTCGTGCCTTAGTATTTTACGATGCGAATTTTAAAGTTAGGATTTCCTAGCTCAAGAAAATAAACACCTGGCTTCAAATTTTCCAAACCATTTATTCTTCCATCGTGAATAAAATTGGTCTCAAATACAAGTCGACCAGCTGCATCTATTATTCGGCACCACTCAGGTTCAACTCCACTCAGTTCGATAAAGTCATCAAATGGATTCGGAAAAATGAAAATTGGAGCAGTTTGACTTGAATTGTTTTCTAAAAATCCAACCGTGATTTCTTGAACCAGCGTATCATTTTTACATGCTTGAGATTCAGCGATGAGTGTTACTGAATACACCCCCGAAGTGGTGAATTGATGTCCGGGTGACTGAACATTCGATAGTGTCCCATCACCAAAATCCCAGGTATAAGAAACCGCATTCGTGCTGCTATTCGCAAATTCAACCAAAGCATTGGGCAAGGTTGCAAAATAAGTACTTGGGGTGAAGGCTGCTGTTGCGTTTGGCTGAATCACGAAGTTTACATTTTGGGATGTTTCATTGCTCCCGAAAGCATTACTTGCAGTGTGATTAATTGTACAAACCCCGTTCGTTTGTGGTGTAAACCATGTTTCAGCTGTTGTCGCATTCGAAAAAGTACCTTCGTTAGATGACCATGAAAATGCGGTCGCATTTATTGAGGTACTTGTCATCAAAACGGAATCTCCTTCACAAATGTTTAGCGAATTAACGGTAAATCCTGCAACTGGAGGTCCTTGTTGACATTGATAGGTGGCGTTGAATCCTGGCTTCGTGGTGGAAATGTCTGAAGTAAAACGAAAGGTCAAGGCTCCTGAAGATGACACAAAGTTTCCTGGTGAATTCATCCCTGTAAATGGACTTCCTATTATTTGCGGAGAAGAAACACTCGGGCCATCATAGATATAGAGGTAATCGTACCCCGTTTCGACTTCAAAACTGGAAAAGTTCACTGCGATGGATGAGGCTCCCGACGGTGCAAGTGTCCAGGTGTAAGATTCATCATTGTAGTAGTTCTTCTCTGGTCCTCCAAAATCGTGGATGATTCCTGCACAAGGTTCTACATAACAATCGGTAAGGTAATCTTCAATTGTATTCCACATCGCATCATATCCCCCATCATAACCAAGAGCCCAGATGCCAATGCCAGCAATTCCACTCCGACGAATGTGAGCCAAGCGTTCGGCAAAAGCAGTTTCCTTGGTGATAAAACATTGCTTGGGAATTCCACCACTAATAAAGCCATAGTGGTCAGATCGGCAATCGCTTCGATAGGTATGATTGGCCGTAGAATAATTTCCAGATGCATTAGACCGCACGGTTGAATACGTTCTTGCCACCCCTGATGCCGTTGTCGCCGACGGAATTGACAGCGATGTCGTCGACCATTCACGCCCATAATAGGGCAATCCCATGACCAATTTTTCAGCAGGACAGCCATCGTGGAGGTAATCTGTAATCGTGCGGGATAGTGTATAGTTGTAGCTTGTGCCGAAATGATACAAAGGGTCTTCAGGTCCTGCCGTTGCACTATTGGTGTAATAGTAATCGTAGCCCATCACCACATATTGATCTACCTCCGGCTCCATAATGGAAAAATTAAACACGGAATTCCAATCGACGGCATAGAGTACGGTGCTGACTTCCGATCCAGGAATGGCCGAATGCATCTGATTGGCGATATCAACCATGAAATTCGCGAAGTTCAGGGATTGACTCGTTGGAATTCCTTCAAAATCAATATTCACCCCGTGTGCTCCGCGAGCAGAAATGAGGTTGATCAGTTGTGTGATTAGGTTTTGCTTTGATGTTGCACTGTTTAAGAACGTTGAATGTCCTGAGAACAAGGTAACACACAAAGTCACCTTCACACCTTGATCTAAGGCTGTATTTACTGCTGCACTTGTTGACCAACCATGGGTTGAAATGGGATTTCCACTAGCGGGATCCACTTCATAACTGAAGAAACACAAATGACTCAATAAATCCCAACGGTAATTGGTATACGCACTGCCCATCCAGTATGGGTGCCAGCCGTAAACGGTGTAATCGAGTTCGCAATTCAGTTTGTCTTCAGGTACCGAATGTCGAACAGCATTTTTTTCATAGTCTGCTGCCTCTATTTTTCCAGACGAATTGTAGCGTTCGAGTTCCTCTTGATGGATGGACTGTGAAAAACCAGGAGTAAATAATGTGAAATGTGCAGCAAGAACTGCCGCGAGTTTGGATTGTGGTTTCATGTATAAAAAGTTTAACTACTCTAAGATAGGGCAGTTAAACGGAACATCCAAATTAAGATCGATCTTCTTCGAATAAAATTTTGGTGTAGTGTTTCAAAGATCTCAGCACTAAAGAAATAGCCAAGGCAATACCGATAATGATTCCTTGACACATTGAAAACCTCACTTCTCCACTTGTAAACCAGGTACGAAGAAAGTCAACAAACACAAAGCTGATGATGGTTGCCGTCACCCCCGAATACTCGCGGCGAAGAATCGTTTTCATAGAAAAAGGAATCTCTGTAGGAATGTAGCGCTTGTAACTAGGCCAGAATGCTGGGACGCTGTTTGACCAATCCACATATGGCTGCCCAAACTTGCGCTCCAAAAATCGTTCTTCAGCAAACATGATGCGCTCGTAATACAACCAAAAAATCGCAGAAAAAAGCAAGATAAACCAAATATTGAAAGTAAACATGACAATGCCAATCCACATGAAATAATTTCCCAAGTACAATGGGTGTCTTACGGTGGAATAGATTCCTTTCGTATTTAATGCTTCAGCGACTTGCTCCTTTGTATTTCTACCGGATGTATTTTTATTGCTTGTCCCGATGGCTATCGCACGAATAGCTTGTCCGACAAACGAAAACACGCAACAAGTTATCAACAAGATTAAAGAAAGCTCTTTATTGTCATTTAAGCACTGATAATCAGTGAAGTAAACAGCCGGAACAGACAATAAAAACAGAAGGATTGGCAATTGTCCGCGGTATTTAAAGAGCGTGTTTCCAGATTTTTCAAATGAGTGAACGAGAGCCATTGAGAAGATTTACTTATATTGCGATAACTAACTGCGAAATTAAACAAAATGGCGACTATTGTATCTGAAAAAGTGAAATTCGATTTAGAGTTCCTTTTAAAAACCTCTCCACGTGTGTTGGATAACATGATTGGGACGCCAAGTGGGCTTTCTGAATGGTTTGCTGATAATGTGAACATTAAGGATGATGAGTACACATTCTTCTGGGATGGCAGCATGCAAAGTGCACGATTAATTAGCCGCAAGCCCAATGCTGGAATCCGCTTTCAATGGATTGAAGATGAAGAAGAAGGATTAGATACCTACTTTGAAATTACCATTACTGTTGATCCAATGACCAAGGCTGTGATCCTTACCGTGACTGATTTCGCAGAAGAAGATGAAGTGGAAGAGTCTCGTCGTTTATGGGAAAAACAAATCAGCAATCTTAAACGCGTTATGGGTGCCTAATTCCCTGAATAAACTCCTTTTATTGGCTTAACTCAAGTGAAGTCGCTTTGTACCCTTGCAATAGTGTTCGCTTGATTTCGTTTCTTAACTTTGCACGATATATTTCATTCGTTTGAAGCGTCTCTATGTATTTAGTATCCGGTCGTTTGTAGGTCCATTTTTTGTGACCTTGGCGATTTCGATGTTTATACTCATCATGCAGTTTCTGTGGAAATATATCGATGACTTGATGGGGAAAGGATTGAGTTCCTTGGTTATTCTTGAGCTACTTTTTTATGTCTCCGCCAGTCTGATTCCCTTGGCTCTTCCGCTCGCCACGCTACTGTCATCCATCATGACTTTCGGTAATTTATCCGAGAACAATGAACTCACTGCATTAAAAGCCAGCGGACTATCCTTGTACAGAATTATGCGACCACTCGCTGTTGTTGTATTTTTGATCGCTTGTGGCACCTTTTACTTTGCAAATTATGTGATTCCTGTGGCCAATCTCAAATGGCATTCACTCATCTACGATATTCAAAACACAAAAATTTCCGCCATCCTTACCCCGGGAGTCTACAGCAATGAGTTGGATGGTTATGCCATTAAAGTGGACGAAGGCTCAGACAATAGTTTTAAAGGAATTCTTCTGCACGACCATACAGACCCACAAACGATCAAAACGATCCGCGCTGCTGAAGGAAAAATCTACAAGTCTGAAAATGGCAAATACTTGTTTTTTGAATTGAAAGACGGTTATGTCACTGAAGAGTTAGCCCCGCAGTCACCTGTATTTATGCCGAATGGTCAAATGTTACGCTCTGAAAATAGCAATCGACCATCAAGGCGCTCATCCTTTGAAGCAGCTACCTATAAAATCGATCTTTCTGGTTTCGCCTTGAACAGATCTGATGAAGGTATCTTCACTGACAAGCACGAAATGCTGAATGTATTTCAAATTTATAACGCGGTAGATTCCGTGCGCACGAATGCCACAAAAATCACGGACAATTTCCTGACAAGCATAAAGAATGATCACGCCTATTTTCAAGCGCTGAATTTTAAAGGTGATAAAATAACGGTTCTTCCCAATCAAGGATTTATTGATGAAGCCCCACGTATTGTCCGTTACGACGACTTGAGTGAGGCCGACAAAATCACTGCGCTTCAATCTACACAAGCAAAAATTCGCCGAAAAAATCAAAACCTAGACGGTCAAAACGAATACATCCGCGTGATGGAGATTGACATGAACACCTACTGGATTGAATTTCATCGAAAATTTGCCTTAACCTTCGCCATCATTGTATTGTTCTTTATTGGCGCACCATTGGGGGCCATTGTTCGTCGAGGTGGATTTGGCGCACCCGTGGTCATTGCAGCACTTTTATTTATGGTGTATTTCGTCCTCATTAGCGTTGGAGATAGTTTAGCAGCATCACAGGTAGTTTCTCCATTTATTGGAATGTGGTTCGCCTCGATGGTGTTGCTGCCCATCGCCATTGTTTTAATGCGTTCTGCGGCCAATGACTCTCCCGTTTTTGATAAAGAGGCATGGGTGAAACGATTCAAACGCAAGGCGTCAAAATGAAGCTGCTCTACATCACAAGCAAACCCGCCTACCCTTCTCTTGATGGAGGATGCATGGCGATTCAGCGCTTTTTAGATGCACTAATTCAAGGAGGCCATGACATTACACACTTAAGCTTCGAAACGCACAAACATCCTTTTCATCCATCTGCATGGCCAGAAGAGATTAAAAAATCCATTGACCTTCATTCGATTTTTATTGATTCGAAGATTAAACCCTTAAGGATGTTGGCCAAAACACTTGGCGGAAATTCATACCATTTAAGTCGATTCCGAACACAAGATCTTAGCCAGAAAGTCATTCAACTTTTACAATCGAAATCCTTTGATGCAATTGTCTTCGATGGACTTTATTCTGCTGCTTGTTTGCATGATCTTCGATTGGATGCGAATCTAAAGGTCTACATAAGAACCCATAACGTGGAGCATGAGATTTGGAATACATTGGCGAAAAACTCAAGGTCAGCAGGAAAATCTTTCATCACCCGAATTTTAGCACAAGCACTCAAAAAGGATGAAATCAAGATACTCAATCAAGTGAATGGGCTATTTTCTATTTCACCTGAAGACACAAAAAAATTCATCGCTTTGGGCATTAAGACACCTATTGTTGATCTTCCGGTATCGATGGACATCTCTGAACCTTCTGAACTTTCTGCTTCCAATTCGTTTTTTTTCATCGGTGGAATGGATTGGATTCCGAATAAAGAAGCCCTTCATTTTCTTGTTTCCGAAATCTTTCCTCAGATAAAAGCTAAAATTCCAAGTGCTGAATTACACATTGCAGGCGCAGGAACAGAGCATCTAAAAGTTAGCGACGGAATCAAATGTCACGGTTTTGTTCCTGATAGCATGGCATTTATGCGTGAATCAGGAACTTTACTTCTCCCTTTAAAATCGGGCTCAGGTGTGCGAATAAAAATTCTAGAGGCCATGAGTATCGGTGTACCTATCGTTACTACAAGCATTGGTAAAGAAGGAATCAATGCTTTGGACTGCATGAGCATCGCTGATACAACTGACGCATTTATCACGGCATCGATTGTCTTGCAGGACAACATCGAATTGAAAGAAAAATACGCTAAAAATTCAAGAGCTTACATTCAAGCAAACTATTCATCCACCACTATTTCAACTGCGTTGAATGAAATCCTTCACTAACGATAAGCCAACCCTAGTGGTCGTTTTGCCTCGCTTTCCTTATCCATTGGAAAAAGGAGATAAATTGCGCGCGTACCATCAAATTATTGGACTATCAGAAGTGTATAATGTGGTACTCTTCGCTGTTACTTATACTGCTGTCCCACAAGAATCGATTGAAAAACTAGCTATGTATTGCACACGCATTGAAGTTTTCCATCGCGGACCTATCTCGATTTGCTTCAATTTATTCTTGTGCTTGTTTTCCCAAAAGCCATTTCAAGTGGGTTATTTTTACTCCTATCGAAATGCGCGGCGAATGCATGCGCTCATGAAAGAGATTCAACCAAGCCACATTTATTGTCAACTCATACGTGTCGCTGAATACATCAAAGATTACCACGACTGTCGGAAAACAATCGATTACATGGATGCATTATCCAAAGGCATGGATCGGAGAATTGACAAAGCACCATGGTATGCAAAACAGCTCTATCGGATCGAGTCC
>CAMBMC010000091.1 GCA_945868555.1 Chitinophaga pinensis
TGAACTCGGTCTGAGTTTTCGGTCAACAGTCGTTGGGCAAATAAATTCGAGTGGGACAACCATTAACATTCATCCTCAAGGGAACTCGATTGCATTTGCTAACGGCGCAACAGCTGCAATCCGAATGGGTTGGCGATTCTAGGTCACTCCGACAAAATAAGGAAAGGGTCAGCCACGGTTGGCACTTTTTTATGCGCTGAATTCCGTACATTCGCAGTATGTCAGACAAAAGAATTACCATAGCAATTGACGGACATTCCTCTTGTGGAAAAAGTACCATGGCAAAAGCTCTTTCTGAAAAGTTAGGCTATGTTTTTGTCGATAGCGGCGCCATGTACCGGGGTGTCACACTCTACTGCAAGCAACAAGGTTTGATCGTTGCGGGCGAACCAAATGAATTTGCCATTATGGCCCATTTGGATAAGATTTCTCTTTCCTTTGAATTCAATCCGAAACGCGGAGCAAGTGATCTTCTTTTAAATGGCGTGAATGTCGAAGCGATCATACGAACACCCGGGGTGGCAGGTGATGTATCGAAGATTGCTGCACTGCCGTTTGTCCGTAAAAAATTGGTGGATGAGCAACGGAAAATGGGAGAAAACGGTGGGATTGTCATGGATGGTCGCGACATTGGATCTGTAGTTTTCCCTCAAGCTGAACTCAAACTCTTTGTTACCGCAGCACCCGAAATTCGCGCACAACGGCGATTGCTCGAACTCCAACAAAGTGGCATAGACACCACGTTCGACGAGGTACTTCAAAATCTTACCGAACGCGATTATTTGGATTCGAACCGCGATGACAGCCCTTTAATTCAAACACCTGATGCCCTTGTCATCGACACCTCACACCTCAGCCGTGAAGAACAATTGGAAATGGCATTAAACCTGGTTCAAGGTCGACTAAAGTAAGTGACAAAATGAATTTTCAATACATTAATCCCTTGGAAATATGAACTCAATCGGAACAGCCACAGAAGCACTCATCAATCGTAGCCCTTTTTTGCGCGAAGCAATGGCAGAGGACCTGATCAATATTTCTGCGTTGGCAAGAAAATTACAACCCGATATCGAAGAGATGATGGGCAAAAAGGTAAATGAAGGAGCAATTGTGATGGCCATCAAACGGATGACTCCTGGACTTTATCAGCGCTTGAACATGAAAATCACCAACATGATGGGTGACTTGGGAGATTTTCTGGTTCGAAACAATTTAACAGACTTCACTTTCGAAAATTCGGATACGCTAAAAACAGCACAAACTTTACTTTTTGAGACCATTTCAAAAGAAAGCGACTCATTTTTTGCACTGTGTCAGGGGGTGACTGAAACGACCTATGTGCTTCAAGAGCGGCATTCGACACTCGTGGAAAAATATTTTGCTAAGGAACGAATGAAATCACACAATTTAAACTTGTCATCCGTTACTGTGGTATTGCCCAACCTCAACAATGAAATATATGGGGTGTATTATTACCTGTTAAAACACCTTGCTTGGCAAGGAATTAACATTGTAGAGATTGTATCCACATCCACTGAATTCACTGTTGTTGTGCGTCAAGCGGATGTAGAAAGTGCCTTCAGTATCTTAATGCAGCTGAAGCGTAAGCTCTAATCAGTTGTTATCAATCAACTCACCAAGTCCATATTTGTTGAAGGACATTGAACTAGGAACGCCTCGGTAATAGATGTTTCCAGATCCATTTGTTTCTGCCTTTAATTTTGCTTGATTCGCATTGATGTGAACTGGACCCTGCGTGGTAGAAACGACGGTGATTGAATCTTTTACATTCAAACCATAGGTATTACAAAACCCATTGCTCCATACATTAAAGTTGGCATAATTGACATTTCCAGTAAAGGTAAAATCACCCCAACCGTGGCTGATTGTGGCGATGACCACATAGGCATCAAAATTTAAGTTGACTGGGCCCGCCCCGTCTCGAATAAGCATGGTCAACCAACTAAAGTTTAATTTCCCTTTGTTTGTCAAGGATTCTGAACCTTCAAAACGTATGTTTTCAATGCTTTTAAAATGAATTTCAGCCTTCACTTTTTTATCATACGAGCGGAAGAATGTACACTTGTTGTCATTTCCAATTTCCAGCGTTTGGTCAGCCACCGAGACAGCAATAAAGTTCAACAAATTCTTTCCTCCCCTTAGTATCACCTTTTCTACGGTATCTTGCACCAAAACGAATTCCACATGCTCGCGCAGGAACATTTTAGAGAACGGTTCCAACTCGATGGTCATCTCCGAATCGGCACCAGCCGTTTTCCAACAAGGTCTATTTTCTGCTTTCTTGCATGCAGCAGCAAGAACTAGAATCAAACTTACGATGACGAAAGTCCTCATTTTTTCTTGTAATTGAATGTATATCCAAGTCCCCATTCCACATAATCGGCCCTTGCCCAATGTGATTTCAACACAACCTGCGTATTTAAACCATTTTTAAAGTAATAGCGTATACCGACGCGGTGGTACATGGCATCTTCCGGTTGGTATTTATCCTTCAAATACACCCCCATCCCTAAGGTAAAATGAAACTGATCCAAGGGCAATAAATAGCCAACAAAGACACCCAACTGAAGAATATCCCATTGTGATTTGATGATTTCTGGCCGGTAAGCCTGAACGGATTGTTTTGAGATGAGATCGAAAGAAGCCTCTAGTCCAACCTTTGGTTTTGCAAAATAGCGCGCATGAAGGCTCATGGCAAAAATCGGATACTTCTTCATTCCTGTTGGAAAAACCTCTTTCACAGAGGCAATTGCAGTAACACCAAACAACCATTTGCGCAAGGGAACCACAGTTGGCAGCACTAAGGTGTCTTTTGGTGCTGATTGAATGGTACGACCATAGCCGAAAGATAAATACGGTAAGTTGACACCCAAGTTTGGGACTTTGTATGCGCCATTGCTGAAATGCGTCATGTCAATTCCAAGCACAATAGCATTCCGGCCAAAAGAAAACTGACTTTTCAATCCAAGGCAAATGAGTGCATTCCAGTGGGTACTCACGGCCACATTTTTCGGATTAAGTTCGTAGCTGAACACTTTTGCCGTGTACCCTAGACCAGTACCCAATTTCCCGTACAGCTGAAAATGACGTGATTTTACAAAAGGAAATTCGATAAAGCTGTAAGCTCCCCAGAAGGTGCCTAAAATCGTGTTGTTCCCCACAGAACCTCCGAAAAGTGTCGCTCCCATGGACGGATAACCACAGGCCTCATGCCATTTTTTTCTGCCTTTCGGATGAAAGAAAAGTGAAAGTTCACCTGCGTAGGCTTGATTTTCTGCCAAATGGCTCATTACCCCACGATGCGCAGCAAGGAACCCAACTTTTTGTCGGTACTCCAATCCCCACTCCTTCTGTAAAAAAGCAGAAAAAGAAATGAAAAGAAAAAGTATAAATAATCCTGAGCGCATTTCGAATGCTAAAATAATGAATTGAAAAGTACATTCCGAAAAATTCTACTTTTGTTGCTATGACAGATTCTCGACTTCTTGCCTTTGAGCGCCTTTTAAATATCATGGATGACCTTCGGGAAAAATGCCCTTGGGACCAAAAACAAACCTTAGAATCCTTGCGCCACCTGACGATAGAGGAAACCTATGAACTAGCGGATGCCATCACTTCCAATGACTTACCTGCCTTGAAAGGTGAAATTGGCGATCTCTTTTTACACATGGTTTTTTACTGTAAAATTGGGCAAGAACAAAATGCCTTTGATGTAGAAAGTGTCCTCAATGCCATTTGTGACAAGTTGGTCTTCCGTCATCCACACATTTATGGAGATACTGTTGCTGAAACAGAAGAAGAAGTGAAAGCAAACTGGGAAAGGCTGAAACTCAAAGAAGGAAGAAAATCAGTACTTGAAGGCGTTCCATCTTCCCTTCCTGCCATGGTGAAAGCCGCGCGCATTCAAGAAAAAGTAAAGGGAATTGGCTTCGACTGGGACAATCCCGATGATGTTTGGAATAAAGTGCAAGAAGAATTGAATGAGTTTCGTGAAGAACAGCTAAAAGGATCCGAGCATCGCACAGAAGAATTTGGCGACCTCTTGTTCTCACTCATCAATTATGCCCGTTTTGTCGACATCAATCCAGAAAATGCCCTCGCGCTGACCAACCAAAAGTTCATCAATAGATTTCAACTGATGGAAAAAATGACAGCCAAGGAAGGAAAATCCCTGTCTGACATGACACTCACAGAAATGGATGTGTATTGGGAAATGGCAAAGAAAACCCTGCGAAAAATCAACTAAAACTACCCTAAGGTTTTATTGAAAAATAACACACTTTCAACTAATAAAATGTATCTTCGGGACCGTCATAAAGAACACAACACGCTATGAAGCACTTGCTGATTGTATTTTCATTCTTATTTATCAATGGTATAGCATTTAGCCAAGATTACACGATTCGTGGTTTTATCTCGGACAAAAAGAATGGTGAACCCATTGCATACGAAAAAGTGCGCTTGCTACGTAGTTCTGACAGTTCCACCGTTACTGGTGCTGTTACCGACCTGAATGGGATTTTCTCCATCCCCAAGATTGAAAAAGGTTCGTACATCATTAAAATTGACAATTTCAATTACGTCGTAGTTACTCAAAACATTGAAGTAAAGGCAGAAAAAGGCATACTTGATTTAAAAATTGCCTTAGAGAAGGCAGAAAATGTAAAAGAATTTGATGAAGTCAATGCCAGCGCTGACAGCAAACGCAAAAAAAATGAGGTGCAAATCTCCAAGCTTCAGTTTGATGCCAAGGGCTTGGAACGCGTCCCGAGCGTTGGTGCAGAAAATGATGTGGTTGGCGCATTTAGTGTTACACCAGGTGTAGTAACTACAGGTGACCAAGGAGGACAGCTCTACGTACGCGGTGGTACACCTATCCAAAACAAAGTGCTTTTGGACGGAATGACCATTTACAATCCTTTTCACTCCATAGGTTTCTTCTCCATTTTTGAAACTGAATTGGTAAAAAATGTAGATGTTTACACTGGGGGCTTTGATGCGAAGTACGGTGGTAGAATTTCGTCTGTCATGGACATTACCTACCGCGATGGAAACAGAAAAGAATTTGGTGGAAAAATCTCTGCATCTCCGTTCTTGGGCAAAGTTGTTTTTGAAGGTCCACTCGGAAAGCGAAAAGACGGAAATCCAAGCAATGCATCATTTATCTTCTCAGGAAAACATTCTTTATTGGATTACACGGCCAAAACCTTGTACCCAGGAGTCAATCAAGGTCGAGGATTGCCCTTCAACTTTACGGACATTTACAGTAAAGTTACTTTTCAAGGAGACGGTGGATCAAAATTTAGTGCCTTTGGGTTTCACAATCAAGACAGCGTAAACTATGGCATTGCCGATTTGAGTTGGAAAGCGTCAGGAGGAGGAATCAATTTCTTGATGGTTCCAAGCAGTTCGCCCGTATTCATCAAAGGACACGTGAACGGAAGCAACTACGAAACGACGTTTAACGAAAGCAATACTCAACCGCGGACGAGTAGAATTGGTGGATTCGATATAGGATTTGACTTTACCTATTTCTTGCGAAAAGAAAGCGAATTGAATTATGGATTGAATTTGAGTGGTTTCAATACCTCATTTTCTACATATAATGAAGCAAAACGCGAAATAAAAGCAGACAACTTCACCACTGAAATCGGCATGTACACAAACATGCGTTTGGTTCGCGGCCGTTGGGTTATTCAGCCAAGTGTTCGTGTTCAGGTCTATGCATCACTCGGGACAATATCCCCAGAGCCGCGGATCGGCTTGAAATACAATGCGACAGAGAAATTGCGTTTCAAATTTTCGGGAGGTCGCTTCTCTCAAAACTTTACCTCGGCTTCATCCGATAAAGATGTGGTGAACTTATTCAATGGTTTGCTTTCTGCACCGCAAAATGTACAGACGGAATTCGTAAATGAATTCCAACAAGTGAAAAATGTGAAGAACGGCATTCAATACTCATGGCATGCGATTCTTGGTTTTGAATACGATCTAAGCAAATTTTTATCTGCCAATGTGGAAGGATATTTCAAGTATTTCTCCCAGTTGAGCAACATCAATCAAAACAAGTTGTATGAAGACATCGCGCAGTTTGCAAACATTGATGATGTGTACAAAAAGGATTTCATCATCGAAGATGGGATTTCTTATGGTGTCGATCTCTTGTTGAAATATAGCCGTGAGCGCTTGTTCTTGTGGGGTGTTTATTCGTATGGACATTCAACGCGTTGGGATGGTTTTACTCAATATTATCCTGTATTTGACCGTCGTCACAACATCAATCTTGTTGGAACCTACTTGTTTGGTAAAAAGAAAACATTGGAATTAAGCATTCGCTGGAACCTTGGCTCTGGACTTCCATTCACCCCAACAGCCGGATTCTACCAAAATGACAACTTCTCTAGTGGCGTAACAACAGATTATACCACAAGTAACCCTACGACTGTTTCTACATTGCTTGGAGGATTTAACAGTCAACGACTGCCTTACTACCACAGACTGGACATCACCATGAAGAAAAACTTCAAGTTTAAAAATGAGGATGTATTGGAAATCATTGGAAGTATCACCAACGTGTATGACCGGAACAACATCTTCTATGTGAATCGTGTTACAGGAGAGTCCATTTATCAGTTCCCTATCCTACCGAGTATGGGGATCAGTTATAAGTTCTAAAAGATTTAGTGAACGAATCGGTTATTTGCCCCGATTTACTTTTTCCACGCTTCAAATGCCTTCTTTTGGGAAGCGATGGCTTGATCCATTGCAATTACTGTATAGTCGCAATAAAAGTACCGCTGCACTTCAGGCAGTCTCAATGCGATATGCTTACCCGTGCGGTGAACGACTAGATTTTTTTCTTCATCGACAAAATAGCCCAACCAATTGTCTAAATCTGAAGTCACCTTGATTCCATTGACGGAAATTACTTCGTCATCGATCATAAGTCCCCCTAAGTATGCCGGACTCCCAGGATAAATGGCAGTCACTTTTGATGTTGTTTTTACAGCTTTAAAGCCAAGTTTACCCGCAGAATACGAGGCAGAAGGCACATGTTCCATGGAAAGCCCTAAATACTCAAGACAATCCACCAAGATAGATTCATAGGGACGCGTGCCATGGATGTAATCCGTAAAAAGGTCATCAAACGAAATTCCAGAAATATTCTCCAGTACCTCTTTATAATCCGATTCACTGACTCCCTTTCCTTTAAGCGCAAAATCGTAGTACAAGCGCTTCATGACTTCATCCAAGCCATAGTGATTCTTTGTTGCGCGTAGGATTCTCACATCCGTCACAAAAGCGAGCAAGCAACCTTCCGTATAAATGGAAACTTTTCGATCGGGAACTCCGGGAACATAGCCATCCAACCATGTATCGAACGAAGACTCCGCCACCGAATAATTGAATCGGCCAAAATTGTCAAAATGCTTCTGCAGTTGATTGTTAAACTCCTTGAGGTATTGCTTCAAGGAAAATACGCCACTCTTTAGAAGAAATAAATCACCCATGTAAGTCGTGACACCCTCACAAATATATCCCAATTGCGAGTAATTTTCTTTCGTGAAGTCGTAGGGTTGCATGTCAATTGGGCGAATCGCCTTCACGTTCCATGTGTGATACAATTCGTGTGAAGAAACCCCTAATAACTCTTTGTACTCATCGCCAAATATAGCATAACTTGGTCCCAGAGCAATCACTGTTGACTTACAATGTTCTACGCCATGGTATGCTTTATAGGGTAAGATTTGAAATAGAAAATGGTATTCTGCAACTGGAAACTCTCCAAACTTATCAATTTGTGCCTTGGTAAAAGCCGTGAAATCCTTTTTCAAGAGCTCCCAATCGGGTTTCGACTCCCCATTGAACCACAGATGAAACAAAGTATCTTCAACAGTATATTCATCGTGTTGCAATTGAGCCGAGCAAATGAAAGGAGAATCAGCCAACTCATCAAAGTTGTCCACCAAAAGGGTAGTTCCATTCTTACGCATCGACGTAGCAATTTCCCAGAAAGATGGAATGTTTAATTCTAGTTCTACGGACTCCGAAAACTGTTCTTTGCTGAACACAAAACAATTGACCGGATTCACATACAGTTGTTCCTCCGATAAAAAACTCGATCCTGCATTTAAATCGGCTGCATAATAGCGGTATTCCACACGAATTTCTTTGCTTCCTTCAGTTGCTACCTGCCAGCAGTCCTTTGAGATTTTATTGATCTCTAAACGCTTTTTCGAATCGACATCAAACACGCGAAGATCCTTCACATTCTTTGCGAAATTCCCCAATTCATAGCGTCCTGGCCTCCAACTTGGCAAATGAAATTCCAATGTATCCAAGGCTGAATGAAAAAACGCCGTGATTTGAATGTACTGTTGTTGCGGCTGATCTATGGAGATGGTGTATTTCATATTTTAAAATTAAAAATGAAGAATTAAAAATGAAGAATTAAAAATGAAGAATTAAAAATGAAGAATTAAAAATGAAAAATGAATTAAAAATTTGATCACTTCGTGAATTTGTTCCTTTCAGGAATTTGATGCCTGCGGCAATGGGAGTTAAAATTAAGGACTTTAAACTTTGTT
>CAMBMC010000092.1 GCA_945868555.1 Chitinophaga pinensis
ATTTTCGTTTCGGTGATCTGGTTTACCGCAAAAATGGCACAAGACTCTGAAATTATACCGATGCTCAACAGTGGAAGGCCTTTTTATCGGTTTTTAAGACCTTATATGATTTCTGCCACAATACTGATGGTCATTTCCTTGTTTATGAATCATTTCGTCTTGCCTAAAGCCAATAAAGTGCGCTTGGCATTTGAGGAGAAATACTACCGAGATGCCATGTATGTGGAAGATTACCACGCAGAATATCCCGGGAACCAAGTGGTTTATTTTTCGAGTTTTTCCTCCGAACAAAATGTGGTCAATGATTTTGTACTGGAACAATGGGGCGATGACAAAAAGCTCAAGTATTTTCTCAAAGCGCGTTCCGCACAAAATAAGCAAGGTACCGATACATGGGTCTTGACGGATTATTTTGAACGAAGAGTTGGCTATCCGAATGATCTGGTGCACGAAGGACAGAAAAAAGACACGGTGTTTAAGTTTAGAATTGAAGAAATGGCACAGCGCGATAACATTGCCGAAGCCATGACCTATTCAGAGCTGAATGGATTCATTAAAAGGGAAAAGGAGAAAGGTTCTGGCAATGTTCCGATGTACGAAATAGAACTCAATCAAAGAACCTCATACCCATTTGCATCTTACGTGTTGACCATCATTGGCGTATCAGTTTCATCCCGAAAAAAACGCGGAGGTGTTGGTATTAGCATAGCACTCGGATTGGGCATTATTTTCATTTACATCTTCGCCATGAAAGTAACTACGGTTGCTGCCATGAAACTTGGATTCCCTGCGGAATTGGCCGTTTGGGTTCCGAATATCCTGTTTGGAGGCGTCGCTTATATCTTGTACCGCTTTGCACAGAAGTAGGTCTTAATTTCCATTTAAGGACGGTATAGATCAACCAGTTCAATGCTTTGGCCAGAGTGAAATCTCAAAATATTTATATACGCACAAAAAAAGCCTGCATTCTACATACAGGCTTTTTTTAAATGAGATTAAAAATCACTCATCATAATTTCTTTCGTGGATTTTCCTTCGTGTTAACCCCATTAGGTGAAACAGGTTCTTCCGAATTCACGTTGCGAACAGCTGCATTTTCTTCACTCGTTTCTTGTGTTAATTTCTCTTGTGGTCCAGGAGCTGGAGCAAAGCGTTCCTCAGAATACCTAGACACTGTGCCGTCTTGCAACGTTTCATCAGCACGGTTGGCAACAATCGACCAAGAGAATGAGGTATTGGAAGATCCTGCATTCAACTCGATGACATCAAATCCATCTTTTGTCTTATTTGTAACATAAACGCCCTTGCAATCGCCCTCCAACTGCACAAATACGCGCAAAGGATGTTTTTCGTTGACAACTATGTTTTTAGCGAAAATTGGATCTATAGTAATGTGTATTTTACCATTGACCAATTGTCCTACACCATAATCTTGAAACAAGTTTTCAGGTGCTTCTGGACAAGAAAGTGCTACATATTTTTCATCGAGGTCTTTTACGATTGTATTTACGGTTCCCGAACCGATGATTTTACGCAGGACCCCACCATTGTCTCGTGCACCAACATAGGCCCATGTTTGAGCAATACCGGCTGTTAACACTTCGAAGTACCCACCAGCACTTGCTGAAGCTCCATTAGTCACAGAGTTGTTATTTCCGTTTGTATTTACCGTCGTTGTTGCAAATCCTACAATTCCATATTGAGCCCCAACTCCCGTAACACCGCTACCCGAGCCAGGAGTAAAAATTGATCCTGTAAGGTTGTTTCCAATACCGACAACACCATTTCCACTTGCTGCAGTTTTTGCAATTGAAAAAGTTCCTATGCCTGAACCATTTATCGCTGCCCCTGAGCCACCTGTTAGATAGGTTCCGGCAGCATTGTTTCCTATTGCGAACAAGCCAGTTCCAGATGCATTCGAATTAACTCCATCTACTCCAAATCCAGTTGCAGAAGCTGATTGGCCATAAACTCCATATGTCGCACCAGTTGCACCGCTGCAATCACCTCGAACACCCATGACAAAACCGGTACCCGTTGGAACGGTATTGGCACTTCCTCTTACACCGAAACCGTTTTGTCCGGCTCCAATCGCTGCAGCCGTATTGAATCCGCGAACTCCAGCGGCACTTCCAACTGCACCAGTTTGACCTTGAATACCGTGAGCTGGGTTAGTACTTACATCAAGGTTAACTCCAAAAACTCCCATTGCAGCGGGGGAAGATGTTTGGCCGTAAACACCATATGCTGCACCTGCAGTTGCTGATGAAATACCTAGGACACCCATAGTAAATGCAGTACCTGCCGCTCCAGTTGCTTCGCCACGCACCCCAACTGCTACTGCAGCCGTCGCTCCTGTTCCAGCCGGAGCAGTAGTGTTCAAACCCCAGATTCCCTCACTTGCTGATGATGCGGTAGTTGCTGTTCCGTATATACTTCCCCAAACAGCTGTTCCACTTGTCGATGCTCCCCCATTTGTTTCGCCATATACCCCTGTACCATTTCCTGCTGAATAACCATTCACTGCATATGTTCCCAAAGGATTAATCGCACCTGTTGCGCCTGTAGCATACACGGAGAACACATCTCCAGCAAATGTTGTAGTTGCATTATAAATTGCTGGTCCCGTTGCTAGAATTCGCATGCGCTCATTGGCAGCAGCGCTTCCGCCTGTTTTTGTTATGAATGCTTGTGCATCGGTTGTCCCGATAAAATTTGTGCCTGCAACAGTACCTGCATTGCCAAGTATTTTCCAATCGTCGTTAATCTCATTGATGACATAAGGGTCTACTGTGGTTCCAGTTCCAGTCAAGGTAATGCCTGTTCCAGAAACAGATACACCTCCCTGACCATTTGCTCCAGCTGGTCCTTGCGGTCCAGCTACGCCGGCCGGACCTTGCGGTCCAGTTGCGCCTGTTAATCCAATCGGTCCTTGTGGTCCAGTAGCACCAGTTGCCCCTACAGCACCTGTCAAGCCTATCGGTCCGTCAGCACCAACAGCACCTGTCAAACCAATCGGTCCTTGTGGTCCAGTAGCGCCAACAGCGCCTGTCAAACCTATCGGTCCGTCAGCACCAACAGCACCCGTCAAGCCTATCGGTCCTTGTGGTCCAGTAGCACCAACAGCGCCTGTCAAGCCTATCGGTCCTTGTGGTCCAGTAGCACCAGTTGCCCCGACAGCGCCTGTCAATCCAATCGGTCCGTCAGCACCAACAGCACCTGTCAAACCTATCGGTCCTTGTGGTCCAGTAGGACCAGTTGCCCCAACAGCGCCTGTCAAACCAATGGGTCCGTCAGCACCAACAGCACCTGTCAAACCTATCGGTCCTTGTGGTCCAGTAGCCCCTACAGCACCTGTCAAACCTATCGGTCCTTGTGGTCCGTCAGCACCAACAGCACCTGTCAAACCTATCGGTCCTTGAGGTCCAGTAGCACCAGTTGCCCCAACAGCCCCTGTAAAGCCAATCGGTCCTTGTGGTCCAGCTACGCCGGCCGGACCTTGAAGGCCGGTTGCGCCCGTGAAACCAATGGGTCCTTGTATTCCTTGAGGTCCTTGCGCACCAGTCATTGCTCCACATAGGTTTAACCAACCCGTGGAAAGTTTAAAATAAAAGTAGCATTCGACATCTGTATCGTACACCATCAAAGCCTCAGCAGGGTTAACAATCGCTGTTCGCTGTGCACTTGTCATACGAGGCACGAGCATTCCTTTATCAGATGCCGACATGTCAACAATAGCACTTGGATCTGGTGTGTTCGTGCCTATCCCTACATTGTTTTGTGCAATTGTGGATTCAGATACAACAATACAAGTTGCAAGAAGTACGATGTGGTAAAATGAATTCATTTTCATAATTTTTGAGCTCTAGTTTTTATTGATTGACAATGGTCACTATTCCTTTGACAGACTTATTGTCTAAATTGTTGAAATCGATGATGTAGTAATAAGAACCTACAGGCATTAAATCGCCTTTAACGGTCCCATCCCAAGGTTTTGTGGAATATGATCCTTCGGTAGAGGAATCATGTTCGTACAATAAACTTCCCCAACGGTTGTAGATGCGTACGACATTTTTGGGATACTGCTTATCCAAGTTTGGAATTTGCCAAACTTCATTGGTTCCATCTCCATCGGGTGTAAATGCTGTTGGAATAATAATGATGTCCGCAGGATTCATAAGAACGTATGCATTTGATGCATCAGGAAAATTCCATCCACTGCGTAAAATTTCGCTGTAATTTCCGCTGGTTAACTGCGGTAAATCGCCAAGTGAGTTCCATTGTTGAATTGGGACAAACCAATGCGCAAGTCCCTTCCAGTCACCATCTGTGGAGGGAAGATATTGAACGCTAATCTCGGCATTGGCACTTCCCGAAATGCGTTCAATGGAATGATAGAAAAGTGAATTTCCATTGTCGATTAAGGTTTCGTGCTGGATCAAAAAATACGAATCAAGGTCCGCACTGTAATTATTGAGACGGACAGCATAGGCTTGATTAGAATTTGACTCTGGCTGAATAGTTACAGCTCTAAAACGCTCTGTTCCATTGCTCGATCCAACGGGAAAAATATAGTTCTGTGCTGAATTTGTATTCCTCACGAGAGAACCGGAAAGAATGCTACTCACAAAACCTTCAGCCAAAAAAGTATTGTCGAAGGTAATTGCGGAAAGAGAAGGATTCAATACGCTAAAGGTATTCCCTTCGGTCGCTAATTCACGGTTGTTCAGTGTTAAATTTCCGAGATTTCCGCAGGAAGCATTCGTATTTAAAAGTGTTTTACGTTTGTCCGTCCCACTGCCTGAACCTGTCAAAATGAGATTATTAAAAATAGTCTCAGTTGAATTGTCGCTTGTAATGAATTGTTCTGTATTTCCGTATAGGTGAACTGTACTTGATCCTCCTGTAAATAACGAATTGTTTTTCCAATCTTGTTCGACGTAGTACTCGCCATTTCCAGCACTTACAGATGTACCCGTGATGGTAAAGTTTCCGTTCTGTGTAGAGGTTGAATTTTTGGTGGTGTAAATTGTTCCTTGGTTGGTGAGTTGAGTTGCACCATTTAATTCAAAACCACCATTACAATGGATTAAACCACCGGAGTTCACATGAATCAAGACATTATTCGATGAAATAATTTGTGCTCTGCAGTAGGTGAACGAAAGTACCGTAAGAAACGATAAAAACCTTAAATCAAACAATTTAAGCATGGTATTTTGTTGAGTATTGTAGTTTTAGCTTCCGAAAGATAAAAACTAATTTTAAAAACCAACAAATTTTACCCAAATCTAAAAAAGAATTTCAGTATTGACCCGATGCAGCTGAGGAGATTCGCCCCAATATTTTATTTATATTTGTGCAACAAAAGATTTTATGGAAAGTACCCTTCAACAGGCAGCAACGATAGAACAGGCGGTAGATCTTGGTTTACGCCCGGATGAATTTGAAATGATATGTGAAATTCTTGGTCGTACACCAAATTTCACCGAAACAGCCGTTTACTCGGTGATGTGGTCTGAGCACTGTTCGTACAAGAATTCAATTCTGTGGTTAAAAACACTTCCAAAGGATGGCCCTCACATGCTTGTAAAGGCGGGTGAAGAAAATGCTGGTCTTGTTGATATCGGTGATGGATTGGGCTGCGTTTTTAAAATAGAATCACACAACCACCCAAGTGCATTGGAACCGTATCAAGGTGCAGCAACAGGTGTTGGTGGGATTAATCGCGATATTTTCACCATGGGTGCCCGACCAATTGCTCAGTTGAACTCTCTGCGTTTTGGAAATATTGAAAACGCGCGAACGAAATGGTTGGTAAAGGGAGTGACCAAGGGAATTGGTGATTACGGAAATGCTTTCGGTATTCCAATCGTTGGTGGTGAGGTGTTTTTTGATGATTCCTACAATACAAATCCATTGGTAAATGCTTTCTCTGCGGGAATTATTGATACGAAAAGGATTATTTCAGCAAAGGCGACTGGTCCAGGAAATCCAGTATTTATTGTAGGTTCATCTACAGGTAAAGATGGTATTGCAGGCGCTGCATTTGCCTCGAAAGATATCACAGAAGATTCCGCAAACGACCTTCCTTCGGTTCAAGTGGGTGACCCATTCATGGAAAAATTGCTTCTTGAAGCGACGATGGAATTGGCGAAAACAGATGCGATTCGTGGCATGCAAGATATGGGTGCTGCAGGAATTACTTGTTCTACCTGCGAAATGTCTGCAGGAGGTGGTGTAGGGATGGACATCCATCTCGATCGCGTTCCTACCCGTCAAGAAAACATGTTGCCCTACGAAATACTACTTTCTGAATCCCAGGAGCGCATGCTTGTTGTGGTTGCTAAAGGCCAGGAGCATTTGGTCAAACAGATCTTCGATAAGTGGGATTTGCATGCTGAAGAAATCGGAGTGGTTACTGAAGGTGGTCGTGTTCGTTACTACATGCATGGTGAGTTGGTTGGCGATGTGCCTGCTGAATCATTGGTGCTTGGTGGCGGCGCTCCCCAATATGAAAGAGAATACAAAGAACCAGCATATTATACTGAATACAAGAAGTTTTCAATCGACCAAGTGGAGAAGCCAGTGGATTTAAAAGCTGTGGCTTATGCACTTTTAGGGCTGCCGAACATTGCCTCAAAAAGATGGATTTATCAGCAGTATGATTCCATGGTTGGAACGCGAACCATGACGACGAACCGCCCATCGGATGCAGGTGTGGTAAACATCAAAGGCACAAACAAAGCTTTGGCGATGACGGTAGATTGCAACTCACGTTATGTGCATGCAGATCCTGAAATTGGTACGATGATTGCTGTTGCTGAAGCGGCGAGAAACATAACATGCGCAGGCGGTGAGCCAAGTGCAATTACAAACTGTTTGAATTTTGGAAACCCATACAATCCTGAATCTTACTGGCAATTTGTTGGTGCAATCAAAGGAATGTCCACGGCGTGTCTCAAGTTCAACACGCCAGTAACTGGAGGGAATGTGTCCTTCTACAACCAAACAGTTTCCAATGGTGTGGAGGTGCCGGTCTTCCCAACGCCGACAATTGGTATGATTGGAATCGTGGAAGACAAGGACCGCATCATGACCCTAGATTTTAAACAAAAAGGAGATTTGATTTTCTTGATAGGTGAGTACAATGCTGACATTGCATCTTCCGAGTATTTGGCAACCTATCATGGTGTGAAAGCTTCTCCAGCTCCTTATTTCGACCTAGAAAAGGAATACCAGATGCATCAGACAATTAAAGGTTTGATTCAGAATGAATTGATTAATGCGGCGCATGATGTTTCCGACGGTGGATTGTTTGTGGCTTTGACAGAAATGGCAATGCCTCGTGAACTAGGATTTGATGTTGTAACGGACTCTGAAGTACGTGACGATTCAGGTTCCCGTGAAGATGCGTTTTTGTTTGGTGAAGGTCAAGGTAGAGCTGTTGTCTCGGTGACAGAAGAACAAGAAGAGCATTTTATTGAGTTTATAATGGATTCTGGCGTAACTTGCACCTTGCTTGGCCATGTGACCAAAGGAAAGTTAATGGTCGATGATGAACATTTTGGGTTTATCACCGAAGCCAAAGAGGTATATGACAATGCACTCTCAAAACAGTTAGAAAACTAAGAAAAAAATGAGCGACAAATTGCTTGAAGAAATAGATAATTCAATGGAATACAATACAACACGTGGAAGGTTGATCTTGCCAGAGTATGGACGTAATGTGCAAAACATGATTGCCCATGCCATGGAAATTGCTGACCGCAGCGAACGCAATAGAGCTGCTCAAGCCATCATTGAAGTGATGGGTCAGCTCAATCCGCATTTGCGAGATGTCGATGACTTTCGCCATAAATTATGGACGCACCTTTTTGTCATGTCCGATTTCACACTCGATGTAGATTCTCCCTATGAGATCCCAAAACAAGAGGTGTTGAATGAAAAACCAGCGATTATGGATTATCCGAAAGGTTCTATTCGATTTGGACATTACGGAAAGTACACGCAGCGTATCCTCGAGAAATCGGAAGAAATTACCGATGAAAAGGAAACAGAGTACTTGAAAAATGCCATGGCGAATTTCATGAAAAAACAGTTCCTTGCATACAACAATGATGCAGTGGAAAATCATGTGATCGCGCAGCAGTTGAGAGAGCTTTCGAAAGGGAGATTGATTCTTGAAAATCCTGATGAATTGACCAATACAAATACAATTCTTCGCGCAATGGGATTGAATCAAAAACCACGTCCAAAAGGGAATTTCAAGAAGAACAACAACAATAACAACAAGAAGAAATTCATTAAAAAATAATAATCCATGGCATCTTTTGAGATCTACGGTGGAAAGCCATTGAAAGGAGAGATTATCCCTCAAGGCGCAAAAAACGAGGCACTTCAAGTGCTGTGTGCGCCGCTTTTGACAGCGGAGAAAGTTACTATTTCAAATGTTCCTGACATCGTCGATGTCAACAAACTAATCAACCTATTGCAGACCATGGGAGTGCGCGTGGACAAGGTAGAAAAAGGAACATTTATTTTTCAAGCGAAGG
>CAMBMC010000093.1 GCA_945868555.1 Chitinophaga pinensis
CATCTTTCCTCGTGAGAAAAACCTTCCATTAAGATTCCTCCCCCCTTAACACCCCCTTTGTCGTGTCTCATGGAACAAGCTCTCCGCTCTCATTTTCACACTGAATATCCTCCCCCTTAATCCCCCTCTATGAGGGGGAAATGAATCGCCTAATTGCTAATAATTGCTCGCAATCTGCTTCGAAATCAAATCCCTCACATGTTCTTCACTAAAGCTTCGTTTGGCATTCTCAGAAATCATTTCGTGTTTGTAATTCCTTGATATGGCGGCACCAATTCCATCGACCCAAGATTCGACCATATTGTCACAGATTACCCCGTTGGAATCATCAATCACCTCGGGCAAAACACCTACTCTACTGCCAATGACAGGTGTGCCGGTGAATAAAGCCTCGATCGACACGATGGAAAATGTTTCATAGTCGGAGCCGTGAAGGAAAAAGTCAGCTTCCTGATAAAAGTGAGACAACTCCGTATTTGCAATCTGTCCAGGCAAACGAAGTTCGGTATTCTTGATCAGCTTCTTTACCTCGAACAATTGGGGTCCATCGCCAACAAGTGTAAGAACAATTCGTCGCTTTTCAGTTTTGGCAATTTCTTCCAAGGCACGGACAAAAACGAAGGGATTTTTTGGGGACTTCCATGAGGCAACAGCGAGGAAATGCAGCACCTCATCATTTTTAACCTTGGGCGCATAGTCAAAGTAGCTTTTCACCACATTCGGTATGACATGAACTTTCGCTGGATCGCAAAACTTAACCATGGACTGCTTCAGAAGCTCAGAAACGACGATGACACTCTTCGCACGGTCCAATACCACTTGTCCTTCTTTACGGTGGGTATCGCTCGATAAAAATCCCGAAAGGTGAGACCAGTGTTCAATGTGGATGAAGGGCTTTCGAAATGTTTCCGCCAAACGCATGGTGCCTATTCCACTTGGAAAAAGAACATTGGACACGAGAAGATCAAAGGATTGAACATCGATGTCTGACGCAAGCAAGGCCTTCTTTAAGAGTCGTTGTTGGGATTTCAGAGCGTAATAAAAAAGCTTGTAAAATCGGCTGCGAATGCGAATTTCTAGGATATCCAAGCCGTCCTTATCAACGGCCCGTGAAATATCTATTTTTCGAAGTGACTTTCCATATTCAATGGAAAAATTGACCACGGTCAAATCACACAGTGCATTCAGACAAATGGCATGATTGCGAACAAAAATTCCTTTGAGCGGAAAATCTGAAGTGGGAAACCAATGCGCGATAAATAAGACTTTTTGCATGCTGCCTCAATCCTTTGTTTCAACGTTATAATGATTCAAGGTGCTGAAATGCAGTCCCACATCAGTGCCATTCAGCACAAAAGAGAATTAGTCTTTTGCTTTTTTCATGTCCATAAATGCCACACCCGCAATCAGTAAAAACAAGAATCCCGTCCCTACGATTGCCAAGGTATTGGATTGACGGTATTTCGGCAAGTCAAACTTAAACTCAATCTTATGCTTACCCGAAGTCAATTCAAGTCCACGCAAGAGATAATTGGTTTTTAAAATTTCAACTTCTTTGCCATCCACAAATGCTTTCCAGCCTTCAGGATAATAAATTTCCGAGAACACTGCGAATTGGTTTCCTTGACAGTCAGCCGTATACACGATTTTGTTTGGTGCGTATGACTTCATATTAATTGTGCCTATTCCAGAAAATTTATTGCTTTTTAATTTAGAAGTGACCTCCTTCAGCATCACCGCCTCATCCCGAACATTAAACTCATCCGTTACCTTCAACTTCACCAAAGGTTTAAATGACCCTAAGCTGTCTGAATCCATCGTAATCATTGGAATCAAATTCGTCACACCATTCGTATCGCGCACCCAAAGTGCTTCTTGACCTTGTGCTAAACCATTTGAAAGTGGAACATCAAGTGTGTCACTCCCAAAAAGGTACTGAAGATCTTCACTACCGTAAACGGAAGCTTTTTCTGAAGGCTGACCATTGACCAACAATTGTCCAGGACCTTGATTCGTCAATTCAAATGTATTGCCAAGGGCACGAATTTCATCATTGGCTGTTTCTTTCACATCAATCGTCTTCACAAACCATGCATTCCCCATGGCAGTTGGATTCGGACGTAAGGATTCCTGTTGAATGATGTACTTCACATTGAGCATATCGAGCACCTTATTGTTTGTGCGCGCCAAATGGAAATCAAATACGTTTTGTATGTTTCTCAATTTTGCCCCATGGTATCCACCCAACGATTTATGGAAATACGACGCACGTGTGCTGCTCCATCCACCATCAAAATCAAACACGCGGTAATTCGTAGCAAAATTTAAGGCCGAATAGCGGTACGACTCGATGACACGACGCGCATCCGCTCCAGAATAATCCAAATCTTCTGCTTTTTCTTTTCCAACTTTCTCCGCTTCCGTCACTGCTTTTGCTACAGATGCATTCATTGTTTCCAAGGTCATGATGTCAAGATCGGCCTTGTTTGGAGACAAGGGATACAAAATACTTGGTGCTGCAGACCAATATTTAAAATTCCCTTTATCGTCTTCCTTTGAACTCAAATAATTTTGATCAACAAAGATCAAATCTGCCAGTACCAAAGCCGCAACACCAGCAACGATGAATTCACTAGAAATCGCCGTATAAAAGAACAAGGCCATTACTCCAATGATTAAAAATGCAAAGAGCAATGAACGGTTCATCGAACTCGTAAATATTTCTTGACGCACACCTTTCATCAAAGTGTATTGATTGTTTAATTCACCCACCTTTGAATCAATGACTTGTTGGATTTGCTGCGGATTTGATGGATCAATCTTGTTCTGAATTAGTACTTGTGGATCAATTTCACGAATCTGTTGTGCCACTTGCGCCGGATAAGCATTCATCTGCTCAAGCTCTTGCTTTGTTGTGAAATTGTCACCCAATCCAACGGTTTTCACACCGAATAAAAAGACAAAAAAGACACCTGAGACAATCAAGAAATTGCGTTTCTGTGCTTTGATCTCCTCGCGTGTTTCATACAAACGTTGCAAAAGCATCACGGCAATAATAGGAATACACAATTCGATCAATACCATGATAATGGTTACCGTCCTAAACTTATTGTATCCTGGGACATTGTCAATAAAGAAATCCGTCAAGCCCATGAAGTTTTTCCCCCATGAAAGCGCCAAAGCCAAGACACTTATGACAAGAAATACCCACTTTGAACGGTCTTTGATGAAGACCATCCCCAACAAGGCCAAGAACACCACCACTACCCCAAGGTAAACTGGTCCTGATGTCATGGGTTGATCACCCCAATACACAGGATACGGCGCGTTCATCACTGCGTTAATATCCTCCATCGAGCGGTCTGAACTCTCTACCATTTCACCGAAACCACTGTCCGCCAAACCAACAGATGCTGAACCTTTGACATACGGAGAAACAAGCGTAAATGACTCTCCTACACCATAACTCCAATTGGTGATGTAATCTTTGTCCAAACCTTCGGTGTTGTTCGTCGCTGGTGTGCCATTCGGATTGATCGTTACATCATTGCCTCCACGAATGGTATGTTTTGCATAATCGTTGGTCAAGGATATATTTCCATAATTGATAAATACAGCAAGTAGATATGCCGCCATGACACTTCCTGAAGTGATCAAAAATTTCTTGATTTCTTTGGACATGATGGCTTGAATCAATTCATACACCCCCAATCCTGCCAACAAGAACGCAAGGTAATAGGTAACTTGAAGGTGATTGTTCGCCAATTCGTAGGACATGAACAAGCCCGAAAGCAAGGCACCCCATTTCCAATTGTGTCGATAGGCCATGATAAAGGCTCCTACTACCGGGGCCATGAGTGCTACTGACATTGCTTTGGAGTTGTGTCCAGCTTGAAGCACAACAATTTCATAACTGGCGAACGCAAAGGCTACGGCACCGACAAATGCAATCAAAGGCTTGATGCGCATGCACATAGCCAACAAATAAAATCCGAGCAAGTGGAGTAAAAAGATCCCAGATGGCACCCCAAAGAAACCTAGAAACCACAGTGAACTTTGTTGAAAGAAATTCCCTCCGTATAAGGTCGAAATCTGAATCGTTGGCATTCCGCCAAACATGGAATTTGTCCATAACGGCTCTTCATGTGCTTTTTCGCGAAAAGCTTGAGTTTCTTTAGACATTCCGATGTATTCTTCTACATCGTGCTGCTTTAGTCGGTTCCCATCAAATTCGGGAGCGAAGTAAAAAAACATAATCACGATAAATGCTGCAAGTACAGCGAAGTGAGGCCAATTCTTTTGAAAGAAATTCTTCATAACAAGTATTTGAGGTAAAAATAGAGATTTTATCAGACCTGCGTTCAATCGACTTCTTCGAAGTCAACATCTTCTACATTTCCTTTGGGCTTATTTGTTTTCTTCGGGTTTGGAGAAACGACATTCACCTTGCCAAAATTTTTCAATTTCTGATTGCGTTCGTCTTGAAATTCGCGTTGCTGTTTACTCATGCGCCTCTCCACGTCCATGTTGCGTTTGGCATTCATCCATTGACCGATAAAACGCAGCAAAACAATCGCCCCAATAACAATAAGGATCGTTCGAAAGACATTCGTTATTCCAGCTTCAACAACCACTATTTGGATAAATGCATGTTGCGCTCTGAGTAAATCTTCGTAAAGAATGGATCTTTCAGGTTCTTTATGAAGCGAATCGCCTCGCCTGTAGATTTCATTTCAGGACCAAGTTCTTTTTTGACGTCCGGAAACTTCTCATAGGAGAATACTGGAATCTTGATCGCATACCCTTCTTTCCTTGGATTGAAATTAAAGTCCTTCACCTTCTTTTCACCCAACATGACTTTTGTTGCATAGTTCACATAGGGCTCGTCGTAGGCCTTTGCAATGAATGGTACTGTCCGCGACGCTCTAGGATTGGCTTCAATGACATAGACCTTATCGTCTTTGATGGCAAATTGAATGTTAATCAATCCCACCGTTTTTAAGGCTAGGGCAATCTTCTTGGTGATGTCTTCAATCTGCTGCATCACAAAGTCCCCAAGGTTGTATGGCGGCAACACAGCGTATGAATCACCTGAGTGAATTCCAGCCGGCTCAATGTGCTGCATGATTCCGATGATATATACATCTTCTCCATCACAAATGGCATCTGCTTCGGCCTCAATGGCGCCACCTAAGAAGTGGTCAAGCAAAATTTGATTGTTTCCCATTTCATTGATGATGTCCACCACGTGGTGTTCGAGTTCTTCTTTGTTGATGACAATCTTCATTTTTTGTCCACCAAGAACATACGAAGGTCGAACCAGCAAAGGAAATCCTAAATCATCCGCCAATTCCAATGCTTGTTCTGCGCTTTGCACCACCCCATATTCAGGAAAAGGAATGTTGTTTTCTTCCAATACTTTCGAGAAACGGCCTCTATCTTCTGCCAAATCTAAAGCATCGAAGCTTGTCCCAAGAATTTTTATGCCATAGCGCTCCAATTTTTCAGCAAGCTTTAATGCAGTTTGACCACCTAACTGAACAATCACACCTTCTGGCTTTTCGTGTTCAATGATGTCAAAAATATGTTCCCAGAAAACAGGTTCGAAATATAATTTATCCGCTGTATCGAAATCTGTGGACACGGTTTCAGGATTACAGTTGATCATGATGGTTTCATATCCACATTCTTTCGCCGCCAACACACCATGCACACAACTGTAGTCAAACTCAATACCTTGACCTATTCTATTTGGTCCTGAACCAAGCACGACCACCTTTTTCTTGTCCGAAACAACACTTTCGTTCTCGAACTCAAATGTCGAATAATAGTATGGTGTTTTTGCTTCAAACTCCGCCGCACAGGTATCCACAAGCTTGTAAACGCGTTTGATTCCAAATTCCTTGCGCTTCACATACACTTGAGACTCTAGACATTGCATCAAATGTGCAATCTGACGGTCGGCGTATCCTTTTTGCTTCGCTTCAAACATCAAATCCTTCGGAATTGTATCCAAGCGGTATTTTTCGATGCGGCGTTCCAATTTAATCAAGTCCTCAATTTGCTTCAAGAACCAAATGTCAATTTTCGTTTTCTCAACAATCTTTTTAAACGGGATTCCGAGTTTAATGGCATCATAAATGTGGAAAAGTCGATTCCAACTGGCAAACTCCAAGCTGTGTAAGATCTCATCTTGATTCGTCAATTCACGCCCATCAGCACCTAAACCATTTCGGTTAATTTCCAAGGATTGACATGCTTTTTGAAGCGCTTCCTGGAATGAACGTCCAATCCCCATGACCTCACCTACTGACTTCATTTGCAAGCCAAGCTGACGATTAGTTCCTGGGAATTTATTGAAGTTCCATCGTGGAATTTTCACAATCACATAATCCAATGTAGGTTCGAACAATGCCGAAGTTGTTTTTGTAATTTGATTGCTCAGCTCGTTCAAGTGATAACCAATGGCCAATTTGGCCGCTATCTTCGCAATGGGATATCCTGTGGCTTTTGATGCCAGGGCCGATGAACGAGAAACGCGTGGGTTGATTTCAATGGCAATGATGTCTTCGTTGTCGTCTGGAGATACCGCAAACTGAACATTACATCCACCTGCAAAATTCCCAATCGAGCGCATCATCATGATCGACATGTCGCGCATCCTTTGGAAAGTGGTATCCGAAAGTGTCATTGCAGGAGCTACAGTGATTGAATCCCCCGTATGAATTCCCATCGGATCGAAGTTCTCAATTGAACAGATAATCACAACATTGTCATTCGCATCGCGCAACAACTCCAATTCAAATTCCTTCCAACCCAAGAGGGCTTTATCAATCATGACCTCATGAATCGGGGACAATTGAAGTCCACGTTCCAATAGGTTGTCAAATTCTTTGGCTTCGTATAAAATAGATGCTCCCGAACCCCCCAGAGTATAAGATGGACGAATACAGAGTGGGAATCCAAATTCTTGTGCGATTTCTTTTCCTTCCAAAAATGACTTTGCCGTTTTTTGAGGAGCCATTGGAACACCAATTTCGAGCATTAAATTCCGAAATGCTTCTCGGTTCTCAGTGATTTCGATGGCATTGATGTCCACACCAATGAGGCGTACACCATATTCCTCCCAAATCCCCATCTCATCACATTTGATGCACAGGTTGAGGGCTGTTTGTCCTCCCATTGTCGGAAGTACAGCATCTATCTTGTGATTTTTTAAAATTTCAACGATGCTCTCCGTTTCAAGTGGCAGCAGATACACATTATCTGCAACAACTTTGTCGGTCATGATGGTCGCTGGATTCGAATTGATCAGGGTCACTTCAATTCCTTCTTCACGCAAAGAGCGAGCAGCTTGAGATCCAGCGTAATCGAATTCACATGCTTGACCAATGACAATTGGGCCGCTTCCGATGATGAGTATTGACTTGAGGGAGGTGTCTTTTGGCATTGCCTGGACTTTAAAGGTTCAATTTCTTAATGTATTCAACAAATTGAGAACAAATTTAATCAAATCAAGCAAGGCAAAATGAGAAAGTTGGATGTGTTTTTAACAAAATTTGAATGATGCTAAAAAGCTTGAGATTTTAAGCTTTAATATTTGATTTACAAGTATTTAAGTGGGGATTTAAAATAGGTTTTATTCGTGTAAATTGTCAATAACTACATGTTGGAACATGGAGCATGGAACATGGAGCATGGAGCATGGAGCATGGAATATGGGTTTGATTTTTCCGAAAGCTTGAAATCCATTTTCTATCAACGAAGTGGTCTTTGTTCCATCAACCGAAGGCGGTCAAATCTAGAATATGGAGTATGGAATATGGATTTGATTTTTCCGAAAGCTTGAAATCCATGTTCTATCAACGAAGTGGTCTATGTTCCATCAGCCGAAGGCGGTCCTTGCTCCATCCTCCAATAACACATTGTCCTATCCTCCACTTTAACTATCTTTGAAAAAAACACACCATGAATACAATTTTGGATCACACGACAATCGAACAGAAAATCAATCGTCTGGCATTCGAGATCTTGGAAAACACATTTGAAGAACCGATCATTTTTATCGGAGGAATTTGTGGAAATGGGTTTCAAATGGCGAATGCCTTGGCTTCTATTATTCAAGCTAATTCTGACCAAACCATTCATGTGTTTGAAATCATTGTGAACAAAGAAGAACCTTGGAAGGATCCTATTGAACTTTCCATTCCTGATTCAGATTTGAAAAATGCCTATATTCTATTGGTGGATGATGTGCTCAACTCTGGGAAGACGATGCAATATTCATTGATTAAATTCCTTGAGCGCGCGACGAAATCGATTAAAACAGTCGCTTTGGTAGATCGCACACACCGCCGCTATCCCATTAAAGCGGATTTCGTTGGATTGAGTTTGTCTACAACCTTGAAAGAACGTGTCGAAGTGGAATTTAAGGACAGCAATTCAAGAGCTTACCTCGTTTAATGCCATGAAGAAAACCACAGAATCATCCTCTCATTATTCTGACCTCGA
>CAMBMC010000094.1 GCA_945868555.1 Chitinophaga pinensis
TTTCTGATCTTCATCGCATTGATGGAAGCTCTTGCTGTAGGCGACGCTTGGTCAACATACGGAGGATAGTCTGATGGCACGAAAAAGTACTGCTGGACGAATGAAAGTAGCAATTGCATTTCTACTCACGTTTGGTCCAGCTTTTTTATTGGTGTTCATGTCAACGCGAGGCTGTAGGCATAAGTTCAAAACACTGGATGACTTCGGTGCTGCAAAGAAATATGAGATCACAGATTCTCGGGGAATTAAAATGACCTCTGCTGATTTTGATGGAAAAATTGTCATCGTCACTGTACTTCAGGAAACCTGCCCCGGAAACTGCTCGATTTCAATGTGGCATCTCGATCAACACATTTATCAGCATATCCGCAAAAACACGCGGAAGAAAATGAAACAGGTTCGAATCATCTCTTATGTCACAGATGGCAATGGAAATCCTGTGAAAGACCTTTCAACAACGGTTGCATCACTTAAAGACAATGTCGAAGGCTACGATCCTGACCTGTGGCTTGTCGTAAGCGGCGATGCTCAGTCAACCTATGACTTTACGCACAATGGTCAAAAGTTATTGCAACAAGGTAAAGAATATTACGGCGGCCACGCATTTCAAGAGCTGATGCTCTTGTTGGATAAAAAGAATCATTTGCGCATGGTTCTTTCTGGCAAAACAGAAGGAATGGTTCGCAGAATGAGAGACAACATTGCCTTGCTCCAAAAACAATACGATAAGGAAAGAAAACATTAATTGACTCAATTTGTTTCTTATTTATGCGTCTGTTCCTATTCATAGCACTTTTATTTCTTTCGGCATGTGCCCCATCGAAAAAGGAACATGTACTTCCATTTATCGGCAATTTTGATATTGAATATAAACTGGTCGATGGCGTAGAGGTCGCCGATACGGTCTATCCCAAAATTCCAGCATTCACCTTCACCGACCAAAACGGTCAAAACGTAAAATCCACCGATTTCAAAGGCAAGGTATGGGTTGCCGAATTTTTCTTTACTTCGTGCCCAACGATTTGTCCAACGATGACGCGAAACATGCTCATGATGCAGAAGTCTACCAAGGACCTAAAGAAAGAAATTCAATTCATGTCATTTACGATCAATCCAGACTTCGATCAAGCAAAAGTATTGAAACGCTACATCAAACATTATGGCGTAGATGAATCGAACTGGGTGTTTTTAACGGGCGATGAAGAAGAAACTCATATATTAGGAATTGAGAACTTTAAAACCTTTGCCGGACGTGACGAGGAAGAAGCAGGCGGATTTGCCCATTCAGGAGCATTCACGCTCGTAGACAAAGAAGGATATGTAAGAGGTGTTTATTTGGGAACAGATAAAAAACAAGTAAAACAATTGGAAGAAGATTTACGAAAATTATTGAAGTATGAGTATGACATTGAATGACCCTAAAAAAGTAAAACAAGCACGCACATTAATCATTGCGCTATCGGCAGTAATCCCTGTAGTTGTTGCCGTGCTATTTAAAGTGCAAATCGATGGTGTGGACCTAACCTTTTTGCCGAAAATATATGCTGGGATAAATGGATTGACGGCTATTGTTCTCATCGCGGCGTTGGTGGCCATCAAATCGAAAAATATGAACCTTCACCGCAACTTAATTCGTTTTGCGCTTCTCTTATCATTACTATTCTTGGCGGCGTATGTGGCCTATCACGCAACATCAAGCCCAACAGAATACGAAGGAAGTGTGCCAGGCATTTATTATTCACTGCTCATTAGTCACATCGTTTTGAGTGTAGCCGTTATCCCAATGGTATTGTTTACCTACCTCGCCGCCTGGGAAGGCCGTTTCGCTGACCATAAAAAATGGACCCGCTTCTCTTTCCCGATTTGGTTGTATGTCGCAGTGAGTGGTGTAGTTGTTTATTTTATGATTTCTCCGTTTTACGGTTGATAGGACAAAGGACTTATTGACAAAAGACAAAGGACCGCTGCGCTGATAGAACATGGACTAGTGCAATTCGGCTGCTCTCGTTTTCATTCTGATCTTGGTGGCTGAGGTTCCGAAGGAAGTCTCGAAGTCACCAAAGAGGACAAAGGACTTATTGACAAAATACAAAGGACTTGATCATTCTTCGAATTCCTGAAAGGATCAAATTTGCGAAGCAATCAAATTTTCAATTATTAGTAACTCGTCATTCGTAACTAGTACCTAGTATCTCGTCAATCCCGACTCGCCACTTTAATAATCCTATAAATCTCCCTTGCGGTGTTGTCCCAACTAAACAGTTTCGAGCGTTCAAAGCCCTTTGCGCTGAGTTCGTCGAGAGTGCTATGGTCATTGTACAAGGCAAGCATCTTGGCAACAATCGATTTCGTATCAAAGGGGTCGCAATAGACAACAGCATCTCCCCCCACTTCAGGCAATGCAGTTTTGTCGCCACTTAAAATCGGGGTGCCACATTTCATGGCCTCGACGAGTGGTATTCCAAATCCTTCAAAATAGGGAACGTAAACGAAAAGTTTTGCTGCGGCCATCACCTGTGCAAGTTCAACTTGCGACAATTGACCAGTAAAGTGAATCTGTGACTCTATTTCTTTCGGAGGTGCAGTGAATCCAAAGTTATCCCACAGGGGTACACCTACAATCACGAGTTGATCATCGGATTTTGTTGCTTGCTTAAAAGCACAAAAAGCCTCGATGAGTCGTGCAAGATTTTTCCGGGGATGGATGGTGCCTACAAATAGAAAATAGGGTTTCCCTTCGGTATATTTTTCGCGAATATTGATTTGCGTATTTACGTCAAGTGGTCGAAAATCATCCGATGCGCTGTTCCAAAAGGCACTAACTTTCTCGGGGGAAATACCATACGTTTGAATGATGTCTTGGCGTGAGTATTCTGAAACGGTCACAACATGCGTAGCTTTTCTTGCAAAACGCGGGAAAAATGTCCGAAGGTAATGTCGCGCAGTAAAGGGCAAATCATTGGGGTAATGCTCGAAATTGATGTCGTGAATCACACCAATCTGAGGGATTTTTGACGAGAGCGAAAGGTATCCATCTGGCGAGAAGAATACGTCTACCTTGTATTTTTTTAAAGCGCGACGGATAGACCATTCAAACCAAACCAAAAATAAAATGGGATGTCGCGCTGGGGGACCAAGAACAACAGGAGTTACATTTTTCCCAAAAACAAAGCGGGGGTCATAGGGCCTGTCGAAAAACAAAATGAACTCGTCCTCGGGATGAATCTCAACCAACCGACGAATAATTTCCTCAGAATACCTGCCAAATCCATCGATTCGATCGGGCAATAGAAAACGTGCGTTGACTCCAATCCGCATCGCCAACGATTAAAAATTATAAATGTAATTTATCCGCTTTTCTTTGCCGATCGTGGTTTCTGGCCCATGACCACAATACACGAGGGTTTCTTCGGGCAATACAAACATCTTCTCAAAAATTGATGCTTTCAAGGTGTCTAAATCACCGCCAGGCAAATCCACTCGGCCGAAACTTCCAGAAAAGAGCACATCCCCATTGATGACAAAGCCATTTTCAGCATTGTAAAACACCACATGTCCAGGGGCATGACCAGGGGTAAAGATCACCTTCAATTCAATCCCACCAAACACAAGTTTATCGCCATCGTTCAGCAGCACATCAGGCGCTGGAGCAGGGACATATCCCTCGAACCCATACAAATGAGCATAGTTTGAAACGGCTTCGAGTGTTGGAATATCCAATGGATGCAAATAGGATTTCAGACCAAAAGCTCGGTGAAGGAATGCATTGCCCAACACGTGATCGATGTGCGCATGGGTGTTTAACAAAGCCAAAGGCACGAAACCATTGTCTTCAATATAATCCAACAGCTCCATTTGCTCCTCACGCGAATAACAGCCCGCATCGATGATGACGCAATTTTTATCTTCGTCGCTCAGCAAATACGTGTTTTCTTGAAACCCATTAAAGGTAAAGGTGTGTACCTGAATTTTCATTGCTGTAAAAATAAGCTGATTTTCATCGTATGCTGTATCTTTACCAAAAAAACGACAATGAAATTTGCACTTATCCCTGTCCTTATCCTGCTGTTGATGTCTTGTGGAACTAAGGTTCCATTCAACAATGATATCCGTGAACGATTCGATTTGAATACCGACAAAGACTTACGCAAGGTTCAGTTTTTCACTTCGCAAACAATTATCTTAGAAAAAAGCAAGTCGTCGGGCAATCAAGGCACTACCGATGCGGGTGCACTTGTCACCAATTCGAATAAGGAAGAAAACCGTGTGATCATTCCAATTTTCACCAAATGTGTTTTTGACGGCTTCGGTCCAAATGGCGAATTGATGCTGCGCTTTGAATTGGGTACTGGCAAAACAATCTCATTTTCTGTAAAATCGAAAGAACCAACTGCGAAATACTATTTGAATGCCGAATGGACAATGAACCAAGGTGGGAAGTTACAATACGGAAACGAACAGTTTTCCACCATGTCTACGAGTGGAAACGCCTATTTATTGGTTGTGACACGTCGTCTGCAAAAGACAAAACGCAAAGACCGTGTCGTGAAAGGAATGAAAGTATAAATGGTAAGGCTGCAACGGCAGTCTTTTTTATTGGTCTGGAGAATCGATTTTCACATGATCGATCTGTTCGATTTCAGGGGAATTTACTTTGGTTTTGTCTTGCTGTTTTAGTTTTCTGTACAAGAAGATTCCCATAGCAACAAGCACGATGGTGTACAAGAAAATTTTAAACACGTAAGCCTTACTTACCTTTTTGGGGACATACTGCTGAAAATCGGGGCGCTCTCTTTCTTCCATTGCTTAAAAATAACGGATTTATACTAATTTTGAGTAAATGAATCATCAAAGAAAAATTCTTGTTACCGGAGGAGCTGGCTTTATTGGCTCGCACACCATTACGGCTTTAGTGTCCGCAGGATTCACACCAATCATTGCCGATGACTTCAGAAATGCAGATGCATCTGTTCCATCACGCATCGAAAAAATCATCGGGCACTTGCCTGAATTCCTTAAGATTGATGTGTGTGACAAAGAAGCTTTAAAGCAAGTTTTTGAACAGCATGACTTTGATGGAATAATCCATTTTGCCGCATACAAAGCCGTGGGTGAGTCCGTTGAATTCCCTTTAAAATATTACCGGAACAATCTCTTAGGTTTAATCAATACCTTAGAACTTGCGGTTCAATTTAAAGTTCCAAATTTTGTTTTTTCTTCGTCGTGCACCGTCTATGGTGAGCCGGGAGAACTGAAAGAAGTTACTGAAGATTTACCAAAAGGACTTGCAGCATCGCCTTATGGAAACACCAAGATTATTGGAGAAGAGATATTGAAAGATGTGCATTCTAGCAAGGCCGGGCTCAATATTATTTCCTTGCGCTATTTCAATCCAATTGGCGCCCATCCGAGTGGCTTGATTGGTGAATTTCCAATAGGAAAACCAAACAATTTGTTACCCATGGTGACAGGCACAGCCGTTGGGAAATACGAGCAGCTTACCGTTTTTGGAGACGATTATCCAACGTCAGATGGAACATGTGTCCGAGACTACATACATGTGATGGACTTGGCGACAGCCCATGTAAAGGCCTTGGAGTTTTTGGAATCAGGTAAATCCTCATTTGAAACCATTAATGTAGGAACGGGCGCAGGCACAACAATCTTAAAAGTGATTCAAGTATTTGAGGAGATTTCTGAGGTGAAACTGAACTGGAAATATGGCCCTAAGCGACCAGGTGATGTAGTTGAAATTTTTGCCAAGGCAGATAAAGCAAATCATTTGCTAAATTGGTATCCGAAATATTCACTTGAAGATTCAGTGCAGCACGCATGGAATTGGGAAAAAAAAATGCAGAATGATTAAATTTATTTCGATCGCTTTTTTGGCAGTTTTGTCCTTCTCCGCAGCAGCACAAGACCCGTCCCCGCAACCGAATTTAATTTCTCGTTTTCGCCCTGGTGCCCTATGGTTTTTTACAGGATATCGTCCTGCCCAAACGGAAAAAGTCCGAAAGTACGACCGCTTAATTTTTGATTTGACCTACAACGATTGGACAGGTGACCGCCAGCCCTTCAACAATAAATGGAACTCCATTGGCTTCAATACGAGCCTTATGTTTGATATTCCAATCACCAAGGGCAATACAATGTCTTTGGGCTTGGGTATTTGTCACTCCCTGTACCGCATCAGTTACAGCTACCTTCAATTCCAGGTAGACACGGACAACTCAATGACTAGCTTAAATGAAATTCAAACATTTGCTCCAGACTTGGACAAACATTTTCTTTGTGGAAATTCCTTGAGTGTTCCCCTTGAGTTGCGATTCCGGTCACCGAAATGGAAGCATTTCAAAGTACATCTCGGAGCAAAAGTGGGCTACACGTTCACGACCTACACAAAAGAAGTTTTTAATTCTTCCAATGGAAAATTGGTGGTTAAAAACAATCAATTTCCAGACATACATAGATTGCTGTATTCAGCACATGCGCGGATAGGTTTTAGAAATTTCGCGCTATTTGGGTCCTATCAATTTAGCCCAGTTTTCTCCAATTCAGCAAGTACGCATCTCAACATCCTTCAGTTAGGATTAAGCATTTCCCTCTTCTAAGCGCATGCATTTTATAGATACGCATACGCATCTTTTTTCTGAATCTTTTGATGAAGACCGTTCTGAAGTTGTAAAACGTGCCATCAATGCGGGTGTGCAAACATTGCTCTTGCCAAACATTGATCTCGAATCCATCGAACCTATGCACGACTTGGTTGATCAATTTCCAAGACATTGCTTTCCCATGATGGGTCTGCACCCTGGATCTGTTGATGGTGAATGGGAATCCGCACTGGAAATTATTAAGAATCATCTTTTTTCAGGAAGGTCTTATTGCGCAATAGGAGAAATCGGAATGGATTTGTATTGGGACAAAACATATATCGAGCAGCAACGTATGGCATTTCAACAACAAGTAGAATGGGCGAAGGAGTTAAAATTGCCCATTGTGATTCATGCTCGGGAGGCTTTCGATGAAATTTTCGAGGTTTTGGATGTCTTGAATGACGAGACCTTGAGTGGTGTTTTCCATTGCTTTACTGGAACTTTAGAACAGGCGAATCGCGCATTGGACTATGGCAATTTCAAACTTGGCATTGGCGGGGTGCTTACCTACAAGAAATCTGGCTTGGATGAGGTATTGTCTCATTTGTCCTTGGAATGTATGATCCTAGAAACGGACTCACCGTATCTCCCACCAGTTCCACACAGAGGAAAGAGAAACGAAAGTGCTTATCTTTTGCACGTTGCCGAGCGATTGGCCGAAGTGAAAAATGTATCCTTAAATGAGGTGGAAGAAATAACATCACACAATGCGCGAAGCTTATTTCAGATAGATGAAGTGAGCAAACATTAAATCGGAGATTCATGAGCAAGACACCACGCATTTTACTAATCTATACAGGAGGTACAATTGGAATGATCAATGATCCAGAAACAGGGCAATTGAAAAGTTTCGATTTTGCGCATGTGCATACCCATGTTCCTGAAATCCACCGCTTGAATGTTTCTTTGACAAGCACAAGCTTTGAAGTTCCCATCGATTCATCAGAAATGGACCACCTAGGATGGATGCGTATGGCACAAATGGTGTCTGACAACTACGACAACTATGAGGGCTTTGTCATCTTGCATGGATCAGATACCATGGCTTTTTCAGCATCTGCTTTAAGTTTTATGTTGCAAGGACTAAAAAAGCCCGTCATTTTTACCGGTTCACAATTACCGATTGGAACAATCAGAACAGATGGGAAGGAAAATTTAATTACCGCGATTGAAATTGCAGCCGCCAAAGACAAGGATGGAGATGCGATTGTTCAAGAGGTCGCCGTTTATTTTGAATATTCACTTTATCGAGGCAACCGTTGTTCCAAAATCTCCGCCAATCAGTTCGAGGCCTTTGCATCGCCCAATTATCCTGAGTTGGCTGTTGCTGGAGTAAAGATTGAATACCGAATAGATAAGCTTTTTCGTAGTGCTCAAGCAGAATTCAAATACCATAGTGCATTGAGCAATCGTGTTGGATTGTTTAAAATTTACCCGGGTTTTCCCGCCGACGCGTACACTTCTCTTTTTGATCGCAGTAAAACTGATGCTATAATTCTCGAAACCTTTGGTGCGGGCAATGCTCCGAGCCATCCTCATTTGCGAGAAATGATCACCAATTACATGAAGGATGGGGGAATTGTAGTAAATACCACCCAATGCAGCTCAGGTGCCGTACAACAGGGAAAGTATGCTACCAGTTCCTTTTTCAATGAGGTGGGAGTTGTGAGCGGAATGGATATCACTACGGAGGCGGCATTAACGAAAATGATGTTTTTATTGGGGACTTCTCAGGATAGAGAAACAATACTACACCAATTCAGCAAGA
>CAMBMC010000095.1 GCA_945868555.1 Chitinophaga pinensis
TACGCCAAACGCGTTGCTTCACCGGCAAATACTTGCTGTCCAATAAGTCCATCATCGATCAGATTGAAAGAAAACTTAAGCATTTTAATGGCTGTTGGACTTTTTGTAAGAATTTCTTGAGCCCATTCGTAAGCGGTTTGTTCCAATTCATCGTGGGGAACGGCAGCGTTGACCATCCCCATCTCAAAGGCTTCTTGTGCCGAGTAATTTCGGCCTAAAAAGAAAATTTCTCGTGCGCGTTTTTGTCCTACTTGACGGGCTAAATATGCGGAACCAAAGCCACCGTCAAAGCTTGCCACATCAGCATCTGTCTGTTTAAAGATAGCGTGTTCTTTACTGGCAATAGTCATATCACACACCACGTGCAAACTATGTCCGCCGCCCACAGCCCAACCTGGCACAACAGCGATTACCACCTTGTTCATGAAACGAATTTGGCGCTGAACATCAAGGATATTGAATCGATTGACGCCATCCTCACCTTTGTATCCTGTCGTTGAGCGCACACGTTGATCTCCGCCCGAGCAAAATGCCCATACCCCATCTTTTGGTGCGGGACCTTCAGCTGAAATCAGCACAACACCAATTTCTTGGTCTTCATGAGCAATGATGAGCGCCTCTTGTAATTCTGAAACCGTTTTTGGGCGAAATGCATTTCTACATTCTGGTCGATTAAATGCGATTCTCGCTACACCATCCGCTTTGCGAAAGGTAATGTCCTCATATTCTTTGATTGTTTCCCAATTCGGATGTGCCATCTCATTCATTTTTGACAAAAGTACTGAATGATTCGTTAAGACGGTGGCTTTCTGTGATTACTGACCTACGAAGGTGTAGCGTATGTATCCACTTTGTGATGTGCCAGCAGAACTGGCGAAATTGAATCGGGACTTGCGCGCATACTCCGTCGCATAGCGCACCAAACAAGCGTCTGACGAACTTTTTGCGGCATCTACGCGGGCTTCAATCACATCGCCATTTTGGTTTACTTTAATGTATATCAAGACAGATCCTGACGATTCGCACAAGTAACTTGGCTTTCGGATCCACCATTCGTTGTTTTGGTGAGGATTTCGTCCATCCAATTGCCATTCTGCAGCAACTGATCCTTTTACCGCAACATCGCCGCTGCTTGAAGATGTATTTTGATTATTGCCTCTCGCCGCATTCGCACGGTCTTTCTTACGTTGGTCGATTTCTTGTTGAATCTTCTGTCGGTCTTTAGCGCCACCGGCTTCTTCAAACATTTTTCGTTCTTCCTCACGAATTGATTTCTCAATATCTCCAGCAGATTTGTTCGCGTACCATTTATCATCGGATTGGCGTCGCTTGTCATTTACATCACGAGCAACATTCGACATTTCACCTGAATAATCACTCGGAATCAAGATGTTATCTTTATTTAGCTCAACCTCTTCTTTTGGTATATCAATGTAAGATCCATCGGTGAATGGCTCGATGGCTTCAAATTTTGTATACGACTCCATCTCAAGGTACATGAATAGTCCAACATACGCAGCAACTGTTGCGATGAGACCGTATTTGAAACGATCCAGGAGATCAAAGAATCTATTCATTACCATGGGCTGGTGTCAATATGCGTTTTTCCGAAATTAAGAAATAATGTACATCGTTGTCGTTCATGAGAATAAAAAATTCATCAATCCTTTGAGTTATTCGGCGGTATCTCACAGGAACAACTTCCTTTCCCTGATTTGAATAGATCCCAAATAAATCCCCATCGGAAACCAGCAACAAGTCATTCGTTAAACGCGAAACTTCACTGTAATTAACAGGCAATAGAAAAACTCCTTTGGAATCAATCACCCCTTGCTTACCGGCGATTTCAACAATGGCAATCCCACTTTGAAAACTTTCGGCATAATCGTATGCAGGATTGATCAATACTTTTCCCGTTAAATCCTTAAAGCCCCAAAGAGATCCCTTCGAAAAAGCTGTCAAGGATTTGATCATTCCAATTTGTGTTTGATTAAAACCCAGAACTGTTTTTCCTTGTTCATTTATAGCACCAAATTTACCGCCCTTCATGACAAGCGCATAACTTGACCGGAAAGTTCCACGTTTCGAACAGTTCGGAAAATACTGGTAATTCATTTCTATCACTACCTTTCCAGTCCCATCTATATACCCGACCTTGTCTTCTAGAGCTACCAAAGATCGATTGGATGACAATTCTCCGATGATCTCGTAAATGGCTGGAACAGCAACTGAGCAGTTCTTTCGCATCAATCCGAAAAGCTGATTTTCCTCAAAAATGAGCAGTGAATCGTTGAAAAAAGATATGTTTGACTTGCATGGTTTAATGATATAATTTCCTTGTTCATCTATAAATGCCTGTTTTCCATCTATATCAACCTTTGCCATTCCTTTTGAAAATGTGAAGGCATCTGAATATTGGAATGGGATTTTTAGCGCGCCTTCTTTGTCAATATAGCCGTATAGTGAATCCTTAGCCACCAAAAACAATCCGCTAGAAAGCCCTTGAATGTCTGAATATATTGGTTTCAAGATGTAATTTCCGATGCGATCAATGACACCATACAAGCCATTCTCTTGCACAATTGCTCGTCCACCTTCAAAATCACTGGCCGATTCAAAGCGAAATGGAATCACAACACTTCCCAGTTTGTCCACATATCCATAACGTTCTTCATTCACGGCAGTGGCCAAGCCTTCATAGAAGAATCCCAACTGATTAAACTTGGTGGCTATCTTCTCGACACCCATTCGGTCCATAAATCCATAAAGACCGTTTTGTTTGAATGGGAAAAGACTCGTATTCAACAACTCCTGTTCAAGTTCCAGGGTATTTAAAAATGGATAGTCAGGGAAATCTGTTTTGAATTGAACCAATCTTTGCGCCGTGAAGTCGATCATATACAATTGATAGATTTTCTTCCATGCGTCAGTGATATTCTGATTACCCGCATTGTTTTCAACAAAATATACAAATTCATCAAGTGTTTTTGATCGAGTACTCAATGAATAAACGCTATCCTGAGCGATTGGAGCGTAGGGATTGTCGGGGCAACAGGCCAAAAATGCCAAATAAGAATCAAGCGATTGTGAGGCTGTTATCTCCTGATACTTCGCTAGATAATAGTCCTCCAATGCTAAGCCAGAAAAAACGCTCCCCGTATAATTGTCCAGATATCCTTCGAATGCAACCGAACTACCAATAGATTTAGCATCTTGATACGCGAGAGAATCACGACGATATCTAGCTAACTCCATTTCATTCGCCCAGGAATGGTCATCCATAAATTTCTGATAGGCCAATGCAGTATTTTCTTTTTCGGCGCGTTTAAAAAATTCAGTCGCTACAGATTTTCTTAGTTCTAGAACTGAAGAAGCAGAAAATCCATAAACACTCAACTTTTCAAGCTGCTTTTCATTTACATTTCCAAGTGAGGCATGAGATCGAAGAATAAAATAATAGGCACTGTCAATGCTGTGAAATGGATTGTCTTTTCTTAAATAAATGCTTGCTAGTCCAAAGGATGCTGGTGATTCTATTCTTTTTAAAGATTTCTCGAAGTTTTTTTTCGCTTTAAAATAGTCGTAGATTTCTAGCGCTTCGAATCCTTTTTCAATGCGCGATGCCGATGCTTTGTGCTGAAAACAAAAGCATAGGAGGAGCGTTAATAAATGTAAGTGAATGAGTTTCACGAATCAAAGATAGTGATAAGGTCGGTAAATTTAAGGTCAATAATTTTCAAAAAAAAAGCCCCTTGACAAATCAAGAGGCTTTAAATATGGTGAATGGAATCACTTCATGTGACGACCATAACGGTTTTTGAATTTATCGATACGACCCGCAGTATCCACGAACTGAACAATTCCAGTGAAGAATGGGTGCGATTTGTGAGAGATATCCAACTTAACTAGTGGGTACTCATTGCCATCTTCCCATGAAATTGTTTCACTTGAAGTAGCACAAGAAGGACAAATAAACGCATATTCGTTTGTCATGTCTTTAAAAACAACCAATCTGTAATTGTCTGGGTGAATATCTTTTCTCATTTTCTTTATTTTTTGATTCTAGTCCCGATTAGGGAATGCAAATTTACACAAACTTTTGAAAAATCATACGCAAACACAAATAAAATAATTCAGCATACTTTTCGTTACTTTTGTTTCGAAATCAGAATGAAAAAAGGACTCTTACCCCTCTTATTATTTTTTGCGCTGCTTGTGCTGTCTACGACAATGCAAAGTTGCAACAAATCTGTCCTACTTTCCAAAAAGAATTTGTCATTTTCTGTGGATACACTTGTGTTTGACACGGTCTTTACAACAATTGGATCTACAACACAACAATTTAAAATCTACAACAACGACAAGCGCACCATTCATATTGACGAAATTGAATTGATGGGAGGAATAAGTTCTCCCTTTCGCATGAACATTGATGGTGTTCAAGGAATCACAGTGACAGACATAGACATTGAGAGTCAAGATAGTCTTTTTGCTTTTGTTGAAGTGACGCTTGGTGTGAATGGTCAAAACCTTCCTTTAATTCTTGAAGATTCCATACGCTTTCGCACCAATGGTGTGGATCAATATGTAAAACTCGCAGTTTGGGGACAGGATGCTTACTTTCACTACAAAGATCTCAATGAAGGCACTTGGCCCAATGACAAGCCGCATGTCATTTATGGCTATGCAGCTATTGACTCCGCAAAAACATTGAACATTCAAGCTGGAACAGACATTTACTTGCACAAAAATGCCATCTTGTATGTGTACAAAAGCACCTTGAATATCAACGGCAATTTGGGCAATGAAGTCACTCTGCAAGGAGACCGCTTGGAAGCACAGTACGATGATGTCTCCGGTCAATATTATGGCATTTACTTCCAGGAAGCAAGGCCCTCTACCATTGACTACGCCATCATTAAAAACGGAACTTCTGGGGTTCACCTGTTTTCTGAAGATCCAGGAAATTCAGCTTACACATTAACCATGACCAACACAACCATCACCAATTGTGCGCGTTACGGAACATTCATCTATTCAGGAGCCAAGGTAAAAGCAGAAAATTGTTTGATTGCGAAGAATGGAAACCATGCCCTACTTGTTTTGGAAGGTGGCGACTTTTTCTTCAACTTCTGCCATTTGTTGGGCTATGGAAATGGCGACGCCTCTACCCCTGCAGTTGGAATTAGCAACTATTACAACGATTACACAAATGGCGTAACCAACATTGGTTCCATCAATGAGGGACGCATTATCAACAGTGTCATCTGGGGAAATCTATCCAGCGAAATTATCTTTGACACCATTCCTGATGCGGCAGTGACCTTAAGTTTTGATATTCGAAATTGTGTCATCAAGCGCGAAGCTCCCGGAACGGAAAACTACTACACTGGCATTCAATGGAATTTAAATCCATTATTTACTGACATTGATTTGAATGATTTCACATTCCCCATCAACTCACCGCTCAACAATCAAGGTAACGCTGCTTTTTGGATTCCAACAGATCTACTGGGTATTTCTAGGAGTTCGAGTACACCGGATTTGGGTGCGTATGAACTTCCGTGAAAGGGACAAAAGACTTGAGGACAAAAGACAAAGGACTTTACAAGTCAAGATGTTAGGACTTTAAGAACTTAAGACGAAGATCATTTCTTTATTGATAGATTAATTTTCAACCCGTGAATGAGACAGAGTCTTTTGTCCATTGTCTTTCAGTACGCCATTGCGGACGAGTCTTTTGTCAAAAAAAAGCCCAACTTTCGAAGGGCTTTTCAGATAATGTTTGAATCGCTTATGCATTCGTAGCATTCATAGTGTCAAGAACAGACATCACTGACTTCACCGCAATTGCAGACTCTTCCAACAATGCTTTTTCAGCATCATTCAAATCTAGTTCGATGATTTTTTCGATTCCATTTTTTCCAAGAACAACTGGAACACCAAGGAAGATCTCTTTCATTCCGTATTCCCCATCCAACCATGCGCATACTGGGAAGATGCGTTTTTGGTCACGAACGATCGCTTCTACCATTTGAGCAGCTGCGGCACCTGGTGCATACCATGCAGATGTACCCAACAGCTTAACGATTTCACCACCACCAAACTTCGTGCGTTCGATGATTTCGTTCAATTTCTCTTCGCTGATCAATTCCGTTACTGGAATCCCTGCAACTGTTGTGTAACGAGGAAGCGGCACCATTGTGTCACCGTGACCACCCATCAATACCGCTTGGATATCTTTTGGAGAAACATTCAATTCAGTCGCAAGAAACGCACGATAACGCGCAGTATCGAGGACTCCGGCCATTCCAAAAACACGCTTAGAATCAATTTTCGCATTCAAATATGCACAGTACGTCATCACATCCAATGGGTTTGAGACCACGATAATGATGGCATTCGGTGAATATTTGACCACATTTTCAGTTACCGTTTTCACGATTCCTGCATTGGTAGCAATCAAATCATCTCTTGACATCCCCGGTTTTCTTGGAAGTCCTGAAGTGATCACAACCACATCCGAATTCGCCGTTTTTGAATAGTCATTTGTTGAGCCAACTGTACGAGAATCATAAAGATTGATTGGCGCAGTTTGCCAAATATCCAATGCCTTTCCTTCAGCAAAACCTTCTTTAATATCGAGAAGTACGATTTCATTTGCGATTTCTCTTTGAGCGAGAACATCTGCACACGTAGCGCCTACGTTTCCGGCGCCAACTACAGTTACCTTCATTTCACACGATTTTTTTTGTATCTATTAACGACGACGAATTTAGTACAAATGCCAATATTTTCGTTTAATTTGTGGGGAAAATTACGCTTTTGTCGATAAAATAATAATTCGCAGGCAACCGGGCGCTGAATGCATCGTTTTAGTAACGAATCGAATGTGGAGAACAAAGAACAATTAAAGGAGATTATTGAAGGTTGCCTTCGAAATGACAGACGGTCACAAGAGGCGATCTTTAAACTTTTTTATGGAAAAATGATGGTGGTTTGTATGCGTTATACAAACGATAGAGACACCGCTCAAGAAGTTCTCCAGGAAGGATTCATGAAGGTCTTTGAAAAATTGGGTGCATTTGATTACAAGGGTTCTTTTGAAGGATGGGTGCGAAGAATTGTGGCAAATACCTCGATTGATGCCATCCGCCGATCTAAGAAAAACCCGATCCTCACGGACAACGACAATGACTTTAAAATTGGAGGTGAAAATCCGATGGAGAAGCAAGAGACAATTGAACTAGGAGAACTAAAAGCAGAAATGGCCATGGAGGCAATTCAAAAATTATCTCCAGCCTATCGCACAGTGTTCAACCTTTATGTTTTGGAAGAGTATTCTCACAAGGAAATTGCGGAAATGCTTGGTATCAGTGAGGGCACATCAAAATCCAATTTAGCGAAAGCAAAAATGAATCTTCAAAAAATATTAAACAAAAAATTCATGAACATTGATTGACATGAAGGAAAGTATAGAAAATAAAATTAAAGAAAGTTTAAAGGAGCATGAACTGCCCTACGATGCATCAGCATGGACTTCCATGAGTGCGCGATTGGATAAGTCCATGCCTACTCAAACGAGCTCGAATGCTTTAAAATGGTGGTTCGGTGGCGCTGCAGTTGTAGCTGCGATAGCTATTTCAGCAGTTTACCTTTTCACGGACAATAAAAAGGAACTTAAGTCGGAGAAAGAAGTTACTCACACAGCGGAAAAGAAGCAAGATCCAAAAACGGAGGAAAATGATGTGAACGCAACGAAATCTAAAGATAAAATAATCGAGCAACTCAAAACAAACGAACAAGAGTCCCTATTTGAACAAGTATTTGACGCGAGCAGTGCATCCCAAGAAACATCGGAAACAACATTAGCGGAGCAAATTATTGACAATGGTGTTATTGATTTGCAGCGCATGCAATCCAATGAAAACCAGAACGATCAAAACAATGCTGCTTGGAGCGTAAAAATTTCCGAAGTTGGTTCTGTTTGTGCACTTCAACCTGTGTACATTGACAACGCAAACACTGTAGCCTTAACTATCGGACTAAATGATGATCTAACCATCGTTCCCGCAGGAAAAGAAGTAACAATTTTCCCTAAATACACAGGAGTTTACACCGTTTCATATGTAGAAAATGGGAATACGGTGTCAAGTGCTTACTTTACTGTTAAACAAGCACCACGTTCAGACTTCCAAGTCGACATGTCTGAGAAATACGATCAAGGTGTGCCGACTACGGTATTGACAGAATCGTCAGGCGAAGAAGGAAATTATTCATGGTTGATTGATGGCAAACATACGATTATTGGGGGCAATGTGAAAGCACATTTCTTCTCCAAAGGAAATCACGA
>CAMBMC010000096.1 GCA_945868555.1 Chitinophaga pinensis
CAGCCAACCCAGAAAAAGCACTTTGCCAGATGGCTCTGCGCACCTCCGTTCCATTGGTATCGCAAATGGTTTGCATCGGATCCGTTTCTGCATACATCAATGGTTTCACATTGCGACGGCATGAATCTCCTAAGCTTCTGCAAGAATACGAATCGATGTTTTTCTCTTGAACAAAGGCACAATCCTCATTGAGATAGACATTCGATACGCCATAGACACGAGGCCCACCTTTTCCATTGGATGTATTGCTTCCCGTGAAGAACGTGGCAAAATTAGGGGCGCTGATGTCGTAATTATTGAAGCTCATCAGGTCAAATGAGGGATCTTCATACGTTGAATCTTCTACCGCCTTGTCCCCTGAGTAACTTCCAGTAAGGACATGAACCTGACCATAGTATTGGGTTTTGATATAGCCCGCCATCTCAACCATCCATTCGCGGTAAACCGGCCAGTTTGATTCATAGAATTTGTCACTTTCATTCCCGTAGTTGATGTTTGAAATATTCGAAATCTCACTCAAGATTTCGAACACACTGATGCGTGTCGAATAGCCCCATCGTGCGAGAATGTAGCGAATACGTTGCTTGTAGTATTTTTTCGCTTCTGCATTTTTTAAAAAATCAAGGGGTTCAACCAAACCAAAAGCGGCTTTGTATCCGAATACATTGACTCCATCCTCGGGTGTTTTAGGGTCGTCGATCCAATCCCATTGGTTCACCCCATAGGCGTTGAATTTGAAGGTCAAGTGAATCGCCATGTTCCATTGCAAATAAAGGCCTAATTCCTCTGCATGTTCCAGAATTCGGTCCATTTCCTGTGCTTGGTGCAAGCGTGATGTATAGTCACCAACATTTTCCCATTCGATTTCATTGCTCGCTGGAAACTGAATGATTCGCGCCGTTTTCACACCATTTCTAGACACCAAGGTCATGTACTCTAGGAACTTTTCATACACACGAGGCACACTAAAATTCGGGCGGTAATTTTCAGAGGCGGGTCCCATCAATTGCGCAAACTCAGGATCCATGTATGGATTTGTTTCTGGCCATTTGATGTTTGGTCCAATCGCCGGAAAATAGGTATCTCCCAATTCCAAGTAGCGATGATTTTCGGCTACGCGCACATAACCTGGATCATTGGAGGGCACAACATTGAATTCAATAGGTGCACTATTTTCTCTGACCCCGTCTTTCGTAACCAGATAAAAAACTGCACGCCATGTTCCACTTTCAGGAGGAGCGAAACGCACTAAAAACGAATTTTGTGAAGGTATTTCTATCCAAGCACCGAGTTTTTTATATTCATCATCCAAGTAGAGATTATTCTTGGGACCCGGTTTCAAGGGATTTTTCATCCATGATTTAAACTCTGCGTTGTAAAAGCCGTCGATCACCATTTTCTTTCCTGAAGCTACATGCTCAAATTCACCATAAAAACGCAGATCCCACTCCACGTAAGGATTCAACACATCAGACTGATTTACCGTTTCTTCGCGCTGTGAGGTGCTTGTTACAAATTGACTGACCTTATCCTCGATTTCTTTTGGGAAGTGAAGTGAAAACTCCGTTTTTGTGTAACAAGGTATTGCAGAGAAATCAAGGGGCTCTATAATATTCACCTTTACATTGTCGAGGTCAACTCCTGAAACACCGGTATTCGGGCGGATTTGTGCGTTTGAAACAAACACATTGATGAGCAAGATGATCAAAAGGCTTTTATTCATGGTTCACTGAATTGGGTCGATTATGATCGGTTCGTTAATCGTTCATTTGGGATACAAAACACATTGTCGTGGGCTGGCAAAGCGTTGTCACCTATAATTTCTATCAGTGGTGATTTGCGTTCCTTCGTCCCTTTCAAACGGTAAAAACGGTATTCACCCATGGCACGGATTTGATTCAATGCATCGATAGATGACGCAGATACGGCTGAGGACACTTCAATAATGACAATTGGTCGACAACGCGATAAGGTTTTTTTTGCACCAGCCAATACGTATGGCTCATAACCTTCAACATCAATTTTCACCATTGAAATTGGCGCTTCAGCACTGTAAATATCATCAAGCGCTTCAATAGAAATCTGAGTTCCTTCACTACCATCATCAAGGACCAGAGATGCTCCTCCCCGATTGATGTGAATGTTCTCATAAATTGTCGCTATTCCTTTTTCCGCGCCTAAAGCAAAGCCATATATTGTTATTTTTTTGCAGTCATTGATCATGCAATTCTCATGTAAGAGGAGTTCTGTTTTCGGCAGTGCTTCAAAGGCATGAACATGGCCATTGGCTCCAACACATTTCGCTGCAAAAATTGACATCAAGCCAATGTTTGCGCCGATATCTACGAATATATCCCCTGGTTGAAGAAAGTCCTGCATAAAAGCAAGAACACCTTTTTCATAGGTACCTGTTTCATGGAGACTTCGCTCAACGCCATTGTCTATGCTTGGGTCAATGCGCAATGAAATGCCATGAATAGTTTCCAAAATATAAGGCCCATTGGCTTTTGGAATCAATACTTTTGGCAGCAAGGCAGATAACTTGCGAATGCCTCGAACATTCATATCCCGCACAGCGCTTATGAGTCTGTGTCGAAACAAATAGTTCTTGACAGGCAGCGCTTTCATCAGTACAGTTCCTCTTGGAGTTGTGCGATTCTAGAATCGACAAGATAATCGTCGTAAGGCATCATTTTGTCAATGATTCCATTTGGCGTAATTTCAATGATTCGATTGGCAACGGTATTCACCAATTCGTGGTCGTGTGAAGTAAACAAGATAGATCCTTGGTATTCCTTCATCCCATTATTTAGTGCCGTAATCGACTCGAGGTCCAGGTGATTTGTTGGCTCATCCATCAAAAGGAGATTTCCCTTTGCCAACATCATTTTCGACAACATGCAGCGTACCTTCTCTCCTCCTGAAAGCACATTGGCCGTTTTCATGGCCTCTTCTCCTGTGAAAAGCATTCGCCCAAGGAAGGTTCTCAAATACACCTCTTCGCGCTCCTCATCCGTTTGTGCATATTGGCGCAGCCAGTCAATCAGAGGCAGCTTATCTGCGAAATATTCATGGTTATCGTTCGGTAAATAAGCCTTAGTTATTGTTGTCCCGGAGGTAAATCCTCCAGCATCTGCTTTCATTCTTCCATTCAAAATCTCGAACATTGCTGTTAGTGCTACAGAGTTTCTTGAAATGAATGCGATTTTATCTCCTTTATTCACTGTAATTGTAAGTCCCTTGAATAAAAATCTACCATCGAATGATTTTGCCAATGCATCGATCGAGAGAATTTGATTTCCAGCATCGCGTTCTTGGTGAAATGTAATCCCTGGGTACTTTCGGCTTGACGGTTGAATTTCTTCCAAGTCGAGGTTGTCCAACATTTTACGTCGGCTTGTCGCCTGCTTAGACTTTGCCGCATTTGCCGAGAATCGAGAAATAAACTCCATGAGTTCCTTCTTTTTTTCTTCCGCTTTTTTGTTTTTATCCGATCGTTGACGTGTCGCCAGTTGAGATGACTGGTACCAGAATGAATAATTTCCTGTAAACAGGTTGATTTTACAGTAATCGATGTCACAAATGTGAGTGCAGACCGTGTCCAAGAAGTGGCGGTCGTGAGAGACAACGATGACTGTATTTCTGAAGTCCAATAAGAAATCTTCCAACCAACTGATGGTTGCTAAATCAAGGTCATTGGTTGGCTCATCGAGTACAAGAACATCTGGGTTTCCAAACAATGCCTGAGCGAGCAATACGCGCACTTTCAAGTCATTTGACAGGTCCTCCATTTTGAGGTAGTGCTTGGACTCCTCAATTCCTAGGTTACTCAATAAAGTCGCCGCATCGGTCTCTGCGTTCCATCCCTCCAAATCCGCAAATTCACCTTCAAGTTCAGCCGTGCGCATGCCATCCTCATCAGAGAAATCAGGTTTTGCATAAAGCGCATCTTTTTCAATCATGATTTCAAATAAACGCTTGTGACCCATGATCACCGTTTGAAGCACTTCTATGTCATCAAATTCAAAGTGGTTCTGGTTCAAAACGGCGAGACGTTTTCCAGGCTCGAGGATCACGCGACCTGTTGTTGCATCTTGTTCACCAGTTAAAATCTTAAGAAAGGTCGATTTTCCTGCACCATTGGCGCCGATAACGCCGTAGCAGTTGCCATTGACAAATTTGACATTCACTTCATCGAAAAGGATTCGTTTCCCAAATTGAAGAGAAAGATTGTTGACTGAAATCATGGTTGACTATTACTTTAATTAAATGTTATTTACAAGTTGACTATTAAGCTATTGAAGCCATTTTAAATTTCGGGAATACATAAAAATGAACACCCCGGAAATTAAGAGGTTAAGAATAATGATGATGCTTGGGATATCAGATGGGGGAACAAACAAATACACTTGCAGCACCGAAATCAAAGAGTAAGCGATGTACACATGAAATCCAATTTTCCTGCCCAACCACATCAAAATTGCAGCCGAAATCCCGATCATCAAAACGACAACGGCAACAGAAGTCGAGGCATAAAAATGTGCATTCAACCCTTCCATCATCCGTTCTAATTTTTCGAGCATCACAGCCAAACTTTCCATATCCAATTCACGCATTTGATCGATGGATTTTGCCATTTCCACTTTTTGTTCATCCATCTGCTCCGCACTCATCGGTCCGCCTAAGAGTTTTGGGAAGCCAGAGAGAATGTCCATTCCAGTAGAAATGAAAGTCAAAATACAAAGTACTGTCAGAAACTTCGGTCTTTTCGGCTGAAATGATGTTCCTTCATCAATGAAGTCCTTTGTGAATTCGTGCTCTTCCATGAACTTATTTTAAATGTTGAATAAACTGAACACTTTGCTGCATCAATGGACGCATGTATTTATCTTGTGAAATATAAGGTACGACTAATCTAAAATCAGCCAATAAATGTTCAATTGGAGCGGATGATTTTAATGGTCGTCTAAATTCGATAGCTTGAGCTGCTGTGAGCAATTCGATAGCTTGCAGTGAAATGCAATTCTCGATCACCTTAAACAGCTTCGTTGCTGCATTTGCCCCCATGCTGACATGATCTTCTTGACCATTTGACGAATCGATTGAATCAATGGATGCTGGAGTGCAGTATTGCTTGTTTTGACTTACGATAGAAGCTGCAGTGTATTGAACGATCATGAAACCTGAATTCAATCCCGCATTTTCTGCTAAGAATGGCGGAAGATTGCGCGTACCTGAAATCAATTTATAGACACGTCGCTCCGAAATCGATCCCAACTCAGCTATTGCGATGGCTAAAAAGTCCATAGATATTGCTAGGGGCTGTCCATGAAAGTTTCCTGCTGAAACAATTTCCTCCTCCTCAGGAAAAACCGTTGGATTGTCTGTTACAGCATTTACTTCGCGCTCTACGATACTTGAGCAATAATCGATGGCATCTTTGGAGGCGCCGTGTACTTGCGGTATGCAACGAAACGAATACGGATCTTGCACATGCGTTTTTGCCTGACGAATGATTTCACTTCCTTCAAAAATAGCCCGAAAGGCCTCCGCGGTCTGAATTTGTCCATGTTGGTTGCGGATGGCATTCACATTTTGTTGAAACGGTTCTGGACGACCATCATATGCCTCCAAAGAAAGCGCTGCTACCCTCACCCAATTGTTCCATAACTGATTTGCCTTAGCTGCCGCGTAAGAAGCGTATGTGCTCATGAACTGAGTCCCATTCAACAAGGCCAGCCCTTCTTTTGATTGCAATTCTATCGCATCAACACCGATGGCTTTCAGCACATCCATTGAAGGGTGCTTTTTTCCTTGGAACCAAGCCTCACCTTCACCGATTAAAGGCAATGTTAGATGTGCCAAAGGAGCCAAATCCCCTGATGCCCCAAGGCTTCCTTGTTGGTAGACAACAGGCAGAATATTCAGGTTAAAAAAAGTAATCAATCGCTCAACAGTCACCAACTGAACCCCTGAATTCCCGTGGGAAAGACCGAGTATCTTTAGGAGCAGCATGCGTTTCACCAAGTGCTGTGGCACCTCTTCACCCATTCCACAGGCATGAGAAATCATCAGATTTCGTTGCAACTGACCCAATGAATCATGGTCCACCGTGGTATTGCACAAGAATCCAAAACCCGTGTTTACGCCATAAATGTTTCGCTCACTTCCACCAATCGTCACATCGAGGTATTCTCGACATCGAATAATCGCGTCACGTGCATCAGCACCCAACACCAATTCGGTATGCTGATCCAAAATTTCTTCAATCTCTTGAAGAGAAATCCATTGATTATTGATAGTATACTCTTGCATGCGACTAGTGAATCATGAAGTCAATAAGTTTTTTTTCCGTGAGGTGCTTTTGCTCGCCACTCACCATATTTTTCAGAAGAATGGTGTTATTATTCAATTCCTCTTCACCAATCATTGCTACGAACTTTGCGTTTCGGTCATTGGCATATTTAAGTTGTTTTTGCAATTTAGCTTGACTTGGATACAATTCGCAATCTAGTCCTTTTTGACGAAGCAAGTGAACCAGTTTCATGCAATACTGTTCCTCCTTCACTCCGAAATTGGTAAATAGCAAGGATATCGTTTGATCTGTATCTTCAGGAAACAAATTCAATTCTGTTAGCACATCATAGATGCGGTCTGCGCCAAAGGAAACACCAACGCCTGATAAGCCCTTTAATCCAAAAAGACCCGTAAGGTCATCGTAACGTCCACCCCCACAGATGCTACCCATTTTCACTTCGTGTACATTCACTTCGAAGATGGCACCTGTATAATAGTTCAGTCCCCGTGCTAGTGTCACATCAAATTCAACCACACCTTTGCGCAGGCCAAGTGAATTCACTTGCTGCAGCACATATTCCAATTCATCCAGCCCCTTGAGACCAAGTTCACTTTCCGCAAGGAAGCTACGCATAAGCCCAAGTTTATGATCGTTCGAGCCTGTAAACCCAAACAATGGGCGAATTCTTTCAATCGCCTGATTCGAAACACCTTTCGCAGACAATTCATTCAACACGCCTTCTTCACCGATTTTATCTAGTTTATCAATGGCGACAGTGATGTCAATCAATTTATCTGATTCACCACTCACTTCTGCGATTCCTGTCAAAATCTTGCGGTTATTGAGTCGAATGGTGAAGCCTGGTAGATTTAAATCCGCCAATACATGATCAAACAAGAGGACAAAATCAACTTCGTAGAGCAATGAATCGCTTCCTACGACATCCGCATCGCACTGGTAGAACTCTTGGTAGCGTCCATGTTGAGGTCGATCAGCACGCCAAACCGGTTGAATTTGATAGCGTTTAAAGGGAAAAGAAAGTTCATTTTGATGCTGGACAACGAAGCGAGCAAAGGGAACAGTAAGGTCGTAACGCAGTGCTTTTTCAGACAAAGACGATGCGAACTTCGGTAAGTTATCTGCTGCGAGTGCCTCCAAATCAGCCTTACGCACCTTTTCACCAGAGTTTAAAATGCGAAAAATAAGTCGGTCACCTTCTTCGCCATATTTGCCCATGAGGGTAGATGACAATTCGAATGAAGGCGTTTCTATTGGCAGAAAACCGTAGGTCTTGAACGAGCGCTTAATCGTTTCAAAAATATAAGATCTTCTGGCAACATCTGCTGGAAGAAAATCACGTGTTCCTTTTGGTATGGATGGTTTTTGAGACATGTGCGCCACTTTGGTGCGTAAAGATAGGCAATAATCAGCAGTTTAGCGGCATTTTTAGCATCCTAAAAGCATGTTTTTCGGTGCTTTCAGATACTTGTTTTTCCTAGCCAACGCAGCACATTGTCATGCCAAATCACATCCGATTCTTCATGAGTTAAAATACCTGATTCAACGGCAAAATCAATCACTCGTCCTGGATAAGACCGCGCTACCCCTTCCATCTCTCCTAAAGGATAGGGATCGTCAAGCCCAGCTACTATTTGAGAGGCTCCCGCACGTGTTTTGATCAGCTCCAATGTATGTGAGTCATGCACCAAAGAATCGAAAAATAGATTCGGATGTCCAAGCGCTTCTCTTGGGTTTGTAGCTCCATCAAACAAATCTGGACGACCGTCAAAACCTTGCAATCTTCTTCCATAGTTTGCTTGACCAAGCATACAACCATGCGCAAAGCAGGTGCGCACGTTTGGAAAGCGATTCAATATATCCTTCAATGTAAACAAATGCAAAGTATCTGCCGTTTGCGCCATCATCCACACCAAGTGAAATCTCCAGTAAATATCCTTCAGTTTGACCATCTTTTCCGCATCGT
>CAMBMC010000097.1 GCA_945868555.1 Chitinophaga pinensis
TCATTTACTTTCCAGGAAGTGGTCAAGATGATGTCTGGTATTTCAATGGAAATGATCCTTACAATCAATTGAACTGGTCCGAAGGTTGTGCCGATGGAGAAACAGCGCTGGACGCTTTTACCTGCGGTGCGGATATGCAAACTCCCGGAGCACCAAACAATGCCTTGAATGCGGCTTATATTGCTCAGTTCAACAACAACTGTACGCCAATTCAACCTTTAGTAGCTAGCGCATTAACGACTCAAAATGAGGTGTGCGGATGCGATGGTCAAGCAAACGCATCCGCTGCAGGATCGATCGCTGGATATAGCTATCAATGGCTAAATGCTGCCAATTTACCAATCGGTCAGACGACGGCAACTGCAACTGGACTTTGCGACGGAACCTATAAAGTAGTCATCACATCATCTATTGGTTGCACAGATACTGCGACTGTCACTGTTGCGCCGATCACTCCATTAAGTTTTCTGAATGCAGTGAGTAACGAAAATTGTGGAAACGGCGATGGATCAATTTCGCTTCAAGGTCAGGATGGAAATGGTTCGCCTTACACCTATTCAATCAATGGTGGGGCTTCGTTTTCTTCCTTTGGTACATTTTCTAATCTAAGTGCTGGCACATACAATGTCGCAGTGAAGGATGTCTTTGGTTGCCAAGTGACAGGAACTTTGACCTTGACAACCACAAATGGTCCGATTTCAAGTATCAGTTTTGCGGATGCTACATGTTTTGGAACCTGCAATGGAACAGCCAACGTAAACATTACGGGTGGAACACCGCCTTACTCTATCGTATGGCAAAATTCAGGGATTATTTTTGGAGGTAATGGAACAAACCAAACGACCTTGTGTGCAGGCTCCTATACGGCAACTGTGAACGACGACAACAATAACTGTCAGGAAATATACAATTTCACGATTGCTGAACCTGCTGACTTCGTCGTAGCAGCAAGCAATACATCTCCAATTTGTGATGGAGCAACGCTTCAATTGAATGAAACAGGTGGGGCGGCGACATCGTGGTCTTGGACATCTAACGGTGCAGCTGTGTTTTCAAATGCTTCCGCAGCCAATCCTACAGTTACCGGAGCTGCAGATGGCGAAGTGTTTTCTGTGACAGCAACGAATCCCAGCGGATGTTCAAATACTGTTCAAACTACCGTGACCATTTATCCAATCCCTTCAATTACCCTTGTAGCTACTGATCCAATTTCTTGCACAGGAACAGATGGAATCATTGTTGTGAATGGTACGGGACTAGGTACGCTATCTTGGGCAGGAACCGCAGTTAATGTAACATTACCCTACACACTGAATGGTGTTGCTGGTGGAACGTACTCTTTTTCATTTGCATCCCTTCTCGGAGGATGTGTATCGAACACAGCAACAGCTACACTTACAATTCCTCCAACGCCTGTTTTGAATGATATACCAGATGCAAGTGTATGCGATACATACACCCTACCAGCAATTACAGGTGTGAATTTAGGTATCGATGCCTCTTTCTGGACGGGAAGCTCGGCTACAGGTACGCAACTCGCTGCTGGGCAAACCATTTCTAGTACGCAAACCATCTATATATATACTTCGGCAAACAACTGTTCAGACGAGCAATCGTTTGATGTGACCGTTACAGCAACACCGTCAGCTCCTCTTGTAGGTCCAGATCTAACATATTGCTCCACGTGGGTTTTAGCACCGTTAACTGCAATAGGTACAAATGGTTTGTTTTCATGGTTCTCAGATCCTCAATTAGCCACACTTATTGGCACAGGGACGAACGTGATGCCAAATACGACTATTGGGACAACGACCTATTATGTATATGAACAGATCAATAGCTGTACAAGTCCACTTTCATCGTATGCAATTACTATTGAAACTTGTGAGATTGTCTTGCCAACGGCATTTACCCCTGATGGAGACAACACCAATGACAACTGGGTGATCCTAAATTTGGATGTTGTATATCCCAACAATACGGTAACACTTTTCAACCGTTGGGGAGCGAAACTCTATGAGTCCAAAAAAGGTGATTATGCGAATTCAGCATGGGACGGTACCTTCGAAGGGAAAATGATGCCAGTGGGTACGTATTACTACATCATTGATAGTGGATCTGATGCAGAGTCCCTGAAAGGGATTGTGTCGATTGTTGTGGAGTAATAATACACTAAGTCAACTTCGATTTCATTGTCCACGCAATCAGTGAGGAGCGTTCAATGGCTAAGTTTGCTTTTACACCACCGAAGTGCTCGTGAACTGTTTCGTGAAACAAGGCCAACCAGCGGTCAAAATCATTCACCTTGAGGGGCAATCGCGCATGAGCGTCCATCATATTGCCTGTGTATCCCGTTCGATCAATCAGAATAAAAGCCCAGAATTCAGCTACGCGAGGAATATGCTTGCTTAAGTTCAGGTCTCGAAAATAATGGCCGATGTGCGCATCACTCATCAGTTTCTCATAGAATCGTTCGATCAGAAATTGACACTCTTCGTAGGTTTCTATGTCTTTCACTCCGCTTATTTTTCCTCTTTAAACCAACCTGCATACGTCATGTAATTGTTGGCTATGCGCTGCACCTCACCGGCAAAAAGTTCTGGGGATAAGGTTTTTACTTTTTTAGCGGGCACACCCGCATAAATGCTCCAAGACTCCACTCGTGTTCCCTCAAGTAAAACCGCACCCGCTGCAATAATGCAATTGGATTCGATGTAGCAATCATCCATAACAATTGATCCCATGCCAATTAGCACATTGTCCTCGACTGTGCACCCATGCACCAAGGCATTGTGTCCAATCGAAACATTATTTCCCAATGAGACTTTTGTTTTTTCATAGGTGCAATGAATCACAGCCCCATCTTGGATATTGACGCTGTTGCCCATTCGAATGGAATTCACATCGCCACGAACCACGGCTGAAAACCACACCGAACAATCCTTGCCCATGATTACATCTCCAACGATTGTCGCATTGGGCGCGAACCAACAATTGTCTCCGTGTTGCGGATGCATTCCTCTACATTCAAGAATCAGTGCCATTTTTTTCTGCGAGTTAATAATTACCAATTACGAATTACGAATTACGAGATACAAGGTACGAATTACGAGTCATATTTTAATACCTAAACAAGCTGACCTTTATTGGGAATTTGATGACTGTGTCAATTTGATTTCTTCTAGAATTCTTAATTCGTCAACTTCTGAATTCTAGCCTGTATCTAATGATTCCCAACTCGGGCCTCGAGTATGCTGCGCACCTCAGCCACCAAACTTGTCATTAGTAACTCGTAACTATTAAAGTCCTTTGTCCCTTCTTCGAGTCTTAATATCTTGAAGTCTTAAAATCTTGATATCCATTGTCTACAAATAGTTTTCCGCTTCCTTTCTCGCGAGTCCTTTGAGATCACTATCCTGTAGAAAGTCGCGAACGGCCTTAGGTTGAAATTTCGAATATTGACGAAGTGACCACCCAATGGCTTTTTGAATGAAGAACTCCTTATCGCTTTTGAACTGGTTGATCAAGTCCATCAGTAGCGTAAAATCGGTATTATTTCCATATTTCAATTGGTAAATAAGGCAAGAGCGTCGCAGCCACATGTTGTCAGAATTTCGCCACTCTTCAATTAATTCAGCACCTTGTATCGGAAATTTTTGGATGTATTTTCCAAGGTAGTTTGACGCAATGGCATCTACCGAATCCCACCAAGGTTTAGTAGCAATTAACTCGTGAAGTAATTCTCTATCTGATTCTTGAATCTCATCCTTTCGCAGCGAGTTGAGGAAATCAATTGCAATGTAGTGCAGTTCACGTTCGTTTTGTTGAAACAAACTTTGAATGAATAACCGTTTCTCTTTCGCATTTAATTCAGAATTCAGCTGTTTTTTTACACGGTGAAAAATTGCTCTTCTTGGCTCTGCGCTTACCCCAAAAAATGGAAAATGGCCCTTCATGTATTTCGACATCATTGGGCCATTTTCTGGAATTGCTGAGGTGCTTAAATCACGATTTAATGTGGAAATTAAGTCACTGATTTGAATGGACATTGAAGTATTTTATGCCTACAAATCTAATTGATATACCTGAGATAAGGACTCATTGCTTTTGATTGAAACCATTAAATCCTTAATGATTCCGTCGTGAATATCATATACCCACCCGTGAACATGGATGTTTTGCTTTTTCCCCCATGCATTTTGAATAATCGACGTCTTGGCAAGATCTAGGACCTGTTCCTTGACGTTTAATTCAACAAAGCGGTCAAAGCGTGTTTTCTCATCTTCAATAGCATTCAGTTCATCTTGATGAAAACGGTAAACATCTTTAATGTGACGAATCCAATTGTCGATAAGACCTATATGTTTGTTCGTCATGGCTGCTTGAACGCCACCACAGCCATAATGGCCACAAACAATGACGTGACTCACTTTTAGAACATTAATGGCGTAATCCAAGACACTCAACATGTTCATGTCTGTGTGCACAACCATATTCGCAATGTTTCGATGAACAAAGACTTCACCTGGTAAGGCACCGATGATTTCATTTGCTGGAACACGACTATCTGCACACCCAATCCATAAAATAGGTGGTTGCTGACCGTGAGATAGTCGTTCGAAAAATTGAGGGTCCTTGTCCAACATTTTCACAACCCACTTCTTATTGTTTTCGAGTAATTCTTTATAAAATTTTTCCATTTTTTTAAATTTTAATAGTTGATATTTTGAATGTTAATAAAAGTGATTCGGATATTTTTTTCTTTTGCTTCGAATTCTTTGAATTCATGAAGAATCTCAAGCACATCATAATCTATGGATTGACAATTTGTGCCATCTACCGTAAACGTAGCATTTTTTGGCAATTTTTGCAATGTCAATTGTATGCTCCCCTTGTTGAGAAAGGTCACTTCTTCCGAAAGAACCATGACCTGTTCTGTATCATTCGATGCCTTCTTGATTTTGTAATTGTTCTGAAAGTTTCTTTTAAGAATAAAAAACACAGAAACAGCCAATCCAATCCCTATTCCGGACAATAGGTCGGTCAAGAGAATCGATACGATCGTAACAATGAAAGGCAATGATTGATCTATACCAAGGTTAACAACCTTTTTTATCAATTTAAATGAGGTCAATTTGTATCCAACAAGAATCAGAATGGCGGCCAGCGAAGCAAGTGGGATTAAATTGATCCATTTGGATAAAAAGACCACACTGACAAACAAAATGAGTCCATGAATCATCGCGGATAATTTTGTTTTCGCTCCGGCATTAATGTTTGCAGAGCTGCGCACGATGACTTGAGTGATGGGTAATCCGCCTAATATTCCAGACAGAATATTGCCAATACCTTGAGCCTTTAATTCATGGCTTGTCGGTGTTTTTCTTTTTTCTGGATCCAATTTATCTGTGGCCTCGACACTTAAAAGGGTTTCTAAGCTGCCTACCAAGGCAATGGTCAATGCGATTCCATAAGTGTTTTTATTGGACAGAAAGGACCAATCGGGTTGCGCGAAGTATTTAAAAAATTCACTCGCATTTTTCGCTACTGGAAGTTGAACAAGATGTTTAGCATTCAGGTAGATATCTGGAAGAAACGATTTGAATAATTGATTTAAAAGAATTCCAACCAACACAACGATTAGTGCAGCGGGGATTAATTTAAAAATCTTCATTGCCGGTGACAACCATTTGTCAACGATGAATATGAGTCCAATGGATAGAATACCAATGATTACAGCACCAGGTTGCAGCGCTTGCAGCGCATAAATTAATTCAGTGAATGTATTGTGTCCATCTGTTTGGAGGAAGGCTTCATCACCAAAAAAATCTTTGTCGTATCCAACAAGATGTGGAATTTCCTTCATGATTAAAGTAATCCCAATGGCGGCCAGCATTCCTTTAATCACTGATGAAGGGAAATAAAGACCAATAATTCCTAGCCCGCAAAACCCTGCAATAATTTGTATACAGCCGGCAAGAACTACGGCGACTAAAAATCCTTCGAAGCTGCCTAGGGTTGTGATGGCAGATAACACAATGGTGATCAAACCTGCCGCTGGACCAGACACGCCGATCCGACTTTTGCTCAGCGCGCCAACAACGACACCCCCAATAACGCCGGCAATGATTCCCGAAAAGGCATTAGGTAGGCCTGGCATTCCATCGATTGTGGTCGATGCTAAACCAATGCCTAAGCAAAGAGGAAGTGCTACAAGGAACACCACCAATCCTGACGACAAATCGTGCCGCCAGAAATTAAATAAATTTCTCATTTATAATAAATTGAATGAATCAAATGAACAATAACTGTCTAAATGATATCCAATTCAGGAGGGGAGAAAGGAGGGGAAAGCGTAAGAAGTTGATAATTTAGCGTTGAAAGAAGCTCACTGATTTTCGCTGTGCTTAATGGGTCGAAAAAGTGTATGGACAAGATCTTTTCATCTTCGTCCAATACTTCTTCAAGAAAAGATTCAATGGTACTTTCATCGCATTCTTCGCTTGGAGAATTTGATGTGTCATCCATTTCATCTATCAGAACAATTTTTACAGGATCTGTGTATTCAGGATTGAAAAAAACATAGGTCGATGCAAGGAACAATTGTCCAGCCACTAAGAGCAGCAAAAGAAATGAACCAAAATATCTACGTTTAAGTTGCATTTATGAAATCACTTGAAGTTCTTTACCCACCTTTATAAATGCAGCAATCGCCTTATTTAAATCTTCTTTTGAATGTGCCGCAGAAATTTGTGTTCGAATGCGTGCTTGTCCTTTGGCTACAACAGGAAAGAAGAATCCAATGGCATATACGCCCTCTTTCAAAAGGGCATCCGCGAACTTTTGAGACAGAGCTGCATCGTACAACATGATCGGTACAATGGGAGAATCACCCGGTTTGATGTCGAATCCTGCTGCGATGATCCGATCCTTGAAGTACTTCGTGTTTTCTTCCAAACGGTCGCGTAGTTCGGTGTTTGAACTGAGAATCTCAAACACTTTATTGGCAGCACCAACAATTGAAGGTGCCAATGAATTCGAGAAAAGGTAGGGGCGAGAGCGCTGACGCAACATATCGATAATTTCTTTTCTACCAGTAGTGTAACCACCCATTGCACCACCTAAAGCTTTGCCTAGTGTTCCTGTGATAATATCCACACGACCCATGACATCGCAATATTCGGGAACACCGCGACCTGTTTTGCCAATAAATCCTGCAGAGTGGCATTCATCCGTCATCACCAACGCATCGTATTTGTCCGCCAAATCACAGATAGCATCCAACTTGGCGATGTCACCGTCCATAGAGAAAACCCCATCCGTCACAATGATTCTAAAACGTTGATCTTGTGCTTTTATCAATTGTTCTTCCAAATCGGCCATGTCCGAATGCTGATAGCGGTAGCGGTGTGCCTTGCACAAACGGATACCATCGATGATGGAGGCGTGATTCAGTGCGTCTGAAATGATGGCATCGTCTTCACCAAAAAGGGGTTCAAAGACACCACCATTGGCATCAAAAGCTGCCGCATAAAGAATGGTATCTTCTGTTTCGTAGAAGTCCGCGATTTTCTGCTCCAATTCTTTATGGATGTCTTGTGTTCCACAAATGAAACGTACCGAGGACATGCCGAAACCATGAGTATCTAGGGCATCTTTTGCCGCTTGAATAACAGCTGGGTGTGAGGAAAGACCTAAGTAGTTGTTTGCACACATGATGACCACATTCTCTCCGGTGCTAACCGTTACATTAGCCCCTTGTGGACTAGTGATGATGCGTTCACGCTTGTAAATGCCACCTTCTTCGATGGTTTGCAATTCATTCTTTAGGAATTCTTTCATTTTTCCATACATACCCAATAATTTTTTTTCAAAGATACGGATTTGGAGATGAATTCGTCTGACGACATTGAATTTTGATTTCCAATTAATTATTAATTAAAGTTAAATCGATGAGATGTGATTGATTTTTTTATTCCTATTTTTCAGGTGATTATATTCACTTTATTCATCTTAGAATAAAAATACGTCATGTCAAGTCTTAAAGCAGTTTTTCTTTTTTTTCTTTTGGGAGGATCCGTGATTTCTCTGGTGATTTTCATTCGACTACTACAAAAAAAGATAACGCTAAAACGAGCGATTTTGTTCATGTTCATTTTAGGGAGCTTTTCGCTGATTGTTTTTTATCCGTATCGCTCTCGCATTCGAGGGTATTATCGACGTATTCAACATAAA
>CAMBMC010000098.1 GCA_945868555.1 Chitinophaga pinensis
CGTGCCATGGCACCACGCGCATGCTTCGCGTACATCATGACTATTTTGTATTGCCCCTCCTTAAATTCTTTAAAAACAGGCGTAATGATTGGACTTTTCAATCGTTTCTGGTCAATGACCTTAAAGTACTCGGCAGAGGCAAGATTGATGATGGCCTCATCCTTTTCAAGTTCTCGTTTCAACACATCTGTTGGCTTACTGCCCCAAAACTGATAGAGCGAGCTTGCTTTTGCTGATATTTCCCAACGCGTTCCCATTTCTAAGCGATAAGGTGTCATTAAATCCAATGGCTTCAAAATTCCATAAAGACCGGATAAGATGCGAATGGATTGATTTGCACGATTTAATTCATCTTCAGAAAAGGAATGAACATTCAATCCTTTGTAAACTTCTCCATTAAATGCAAAAGCAGCTGGAACGATGTCATCGGTTTGCCCTTGAGGAAATTCGAAATACTTATAGCGATCAACATTCAATTCCGCCAAATCACGAGAAATACTCATCAAGTCCATGATTTTCTTGACGTTCATTTTTGCCAATTTCTTCACAAGAACCGTTGTTTCTTTCTCAAAGATTGGTGAAGTAACACCTTGATATTTAGTTACATTTGAGGTATCAATTGATTTTGCTGGTGACAGTAAGATTTTCATGAATTATGCTTTTGTACAAAAGTACATTTGCCTTCGGATTTCTAGTGAATAATCTCCTTTGTTTTTTTTTTGATTTTTAAACAAAATCTCAGTAATTTGGCAATGTTAATTCTAAACCAAACCATGAAAAAACTTTTACTTTCCCTATCCATTATCTCGTTTGTATGCAGCACGGAGCACGTTTTCTCCCAAAGCAACTCCGAATCAGGGGTCATTTATTGTGAGTCTTTCGGTGTCTCCCGTCCATTGCGAGAACTTGCTGAAGAGAATCCAGCTAACTTGAAAAAAATTGACCGCGAGCACAAACGCGAGAAAATCAAAGAGTCAAAAGACCGCAAAACACGTGATCCACAAGACTTCAAATTCACTGTTGAACAAGATGGCTTGGCGTATGGAAATGATCCTTCTTTGTTTCAAACAGAAATGGGTTCGCGTCCAGCACCTTCTCAAAAAGTAAATGTTGCCGGACAGCAAGCGACATCTTTCCGTCCAATGGATCCATCTGGAGCAATTGGTCCGAACTATTACGTTCAAATGATCAACTCAACAACGATTCGTGTGTACAACAGCACCACTGGAGCAACGGTTGGAAACGCTGTAACACTTGGAACACTTTGGAACCCAGATTTGAGTTCCAATGACGGTGACCCCATTGTTATGTACGATCGCTATGCTGACCGTTGGTTCCTTGCTCAATTTGGATCAACTGGAAACAAGATTTACATCGCAGTATCTACTACGAATAACCCTATGGGTACTTATTACACCTATACTTACACTTCACCGCAGTTTCCTGACTACCTTAAATTCTCCATTTGGCAAGACGGGTACTACATGACATCTAATCAAGGTTCACAAAAAGTTTTTGCTTTCGAACGCACAGCAATGCTTGCTGGTAGTGCAACAGCTCGTTCTGTATATGCTTCTTACAATCCACCGGACGGAGGAGGTTTCTTCTGCCCACTTCCTGGTGATGCGGATGGCAATGGCGGTTTACCTGCGGCAGGTACTCCATGTCCAATCTTCTCTTACTCAGACAACGGATGGGGTGGTGGAATTATCGATGGAATTCAAATTTATCAAATGGCTGTCAATTGGACACCAACAACACCAACAGCAGCAATCACTTTTGTATCTGCGGTTGCAACATCAGCGTTTGATGCCTCTTATAACTTCGCTTGGAATGACATCGCTCAACCGGGAACAACTCAAAAACTAGATGGTATTGGTGGTGTTTTGACCTACCGTGCTCAGTGGAGAAAATGGGCAGGATACAATACAGTCATGTTGAACTGGGGTGTTAAAATTAGCACTACTCAACGTTCGATCATGTGGGCTGAGTTGCGCCAAAATCAATCTACTGGTGCTTGGTCAGTTTACCAACAGCAAATCTACACACCAGACACGTACTACCGATGGGTAGGTTCAATCGCTATGGATGACCTTGGGAATATCGGTCTATGTTATGTGAAATCTGGTTCTGCTACAGTTTACCCAAGTTGCGCGTACACAGGACGTCTAGCATCTGACCCTTTGAATCAGATGACCTTTGCAGAAACAATTGCAGCAGCAGGAACAGCCTCTTACACAGGCGGTGGTAACCGTTTTGGTGACTACTCACATACGACCTTGGCGCCCGACGGATCTACATTCTGGCATACGAGTGAATATGGCGGTACAAATTCAAGCTCAATTCGAACTCGCGTTTACTCTTTCCAATTGGCTTTGCCGACAAATGCAAATGTATCGATTTCATCAAGTGATGTAGACAATTCTATTTGTGCAGGAACGTCTGTGACATTTACAGCAACTCCTACAAATGGAGGCACAAATCCTTCATACCAATGGCAGTTGAACGGAGCAAATGTTGGGACGAATAGCCCAACGTATACAAATCCAAGCTTAAACTCAGGCAGTATAGTAACATGTATCATGACATCAAATCAAAGTGGTGCTACAAACAACCCTGCAACCTCAAATGCAATAAGTACAACAGTTAATTCATCGGTAACACCTTCAGTGACCATCACAGGTGACAATACAATTTGTTCAGGTATAGCCACAACATTTACTGCAGGTGCTACCAATTCTGGTTCGTCACCGAGCTACCAATGGCAAGTGAATGGAAACAACGTAGGAACAAACAGCTCAACGTTGACTTCAACAGTCTTGACGAATGGTGCAACAGTAACATGCACTATGACATCGAATGCCGCTTGCGTTACAACACCTACAGCTACCTCGAATACAGTAACAATGATAGTTACCACGACTCCTGCTACTCCAACAATCACAAACAATGGTGGTGTATTGACATCTAGCGCAACGTCTGGAAATCAATGGTACTTCAATGGGTCAATCATTTCTGGTGCTACTGGACAAACGTACACACCAACAGCGAACGGTGTTTACACGGTAATCACATCGAACAGTGGATGTACTTCAGGAACATCAGCTGGATCAACCATCAGTGGATTAGGTGTTGAAGAAATGGATCCTTATGCATTCACCATCTACCCTAACCCATCACAAGGTGATTTTACGGTATCATTCAATGCAATGGTTACTGAATCCTATTCATTGCGAGTATTTGACGAGATGGGTAAATTGGTTTACGATGACCAGTTGTCAAATGTGAACGGTGAAACGAAGAAAGATGTTCGACTAGGTCGTTTGGCAACAGGTGCTTACACTGTCGTTTTGTCAAACGGTGCGGTTGAAACCAAAAGAAAGATGATTATCAAAAGATAATTCGATCAGAAATATAAAATTGAAAAGGGTCTACTTCGGTAGGCCTTTTTTTTTTTGAACTAGAATTCTTTCATTTCATGCACCTCCGTGTGCTTTCGTTTCAATTCAAATCCACCCGTTTTGAATCGAAAACGAAAGGTACAATGATAAACGCGCAGTCCGAAATAGTAATCGATCAGAAGGGTATTCTTGTCTAAAAACATCCAAGACCCATTGATACCGTAGTATTTAAAACCATATTGTGTCGAATCGAGTGGTAGACATTTCCCTGTTTGAATCAGCGTTGCATCTCCATCAAAAACATAAACTTCGGAGCACTGCATGCTATCTTTAAGGTCCATAGAATTGAACTGAATCCCTAGTAAACCGAATTCGCATTGGAACTTCCAAGTCCGTTTGCGCTGTTTTTTTCATGACATACCACTTGCCTTGTAAGAAGTCAGATTGGCTATTCACAAAAGGAACCGATAAAAAATACACGTAGATTGAGAGCGCCTGTTTAAGCTTGAACATATGATTCTCGAGATGAATAATCGCCTACCAGCTGCCGCCTGAACCGCTACCTCCAAAGCCACCGCCGCCGAAACCACCGAAGCTACTTCCACCGCCAGAGCTCGAACCGCCGCCAAAACCACCGCCACCGAAGAACATTCCGCCAGCACCCATGGTAAATCCTCCACCTCGACCTCCCCGACCTCCTCTTCGGAAAAAGAAAAACACAAAAAGTGCGATAATGATCAATGTACCAATGACACCCATTGGATTGTCACCACCACCTGTTCGATTGGCATATTCCTTCTCGTCGTATTCTTTTTTTACCAAGGACATGATGACAGTCAGCGCTGCGTTAATCCCTTCGTAATATTTCCCATTTTTAAACTGTGGAAGCATCTCATTTTCAAGGATTCGCTGCCCAGTTAAACTACCGATGACACCTTCCAAACCATATCCAACAACCAACTCAAATTTTCGTTCTCCGGCCCCACCTGTTGGTTTAATCAAAAGGACAGCACCATTGTCAAACTTCTTTTTCCCAACGCCCCAAGCATGTCCAAGGTCCGTTGCAAATTCCCAAGGTGAATACCCCTGTAAATCATCAATGATGACTATAACGATTTCATTAGAGGTTTCTTTCTCGAAATCATCCAGTTTCTTTTCAATTTTTGCCGCATCAGATACAGACAAGAAAGACGGAAACTCTTTCGAGAAATTGTTGTAAAACTTTGGTGGCTTGGGTGCTTTCGGGATAACAGAATCTAGGGCGGAAGAACCAAAAGTTAATGCTAAAAATCCCCATAAAAGGAGTACACGAAAAATCACTTGATTTCTTTTCATATTAACCAAGAGTAATTTCATTGTCCAACTCATTCACATCGTCCTTTTCAAAAGGAAATGCCGATTTCATTTGTTCTCCTACTTTTAAAATACCTCCGGTCAAACCTTCAACAAAATTGCCTTGCTTAAAATGGCTGATCATGAATTCACGTTCATCGTCCCAAAAATGATCGGGCACATGCGCATTGATTCCTTGATCTCCAATAATGGCCAATTTGTGATCTTGGGTAGCTAAATATATCAAAACGGCATTGCGCTGCTTCGTTCGGTGCATCCCCAAGGAATTAAATACCCGGATGGCTTTTTTAACTGGATTTCCGAAACACTTTTTATCGATATGCACACGAATTTCACCTGAGGTTCTCAACTCAGCTAAGGCAATCGCATCGCTAATTTTCTGGATTTCAGCTTCATTAAATGTGACCGACATCGTTTCTACATGTTATCCTGACGCATCTTTTTGAGGTCAGGTGCATTTTCACTGCCCGGAGTAGATGAAAAATAGGCGCGTTTGTCAAAGCCATATACTCCTGCCCAAATGTTCGTTGGAAAACGACGAATGGATTTATTGTATTCCTCACACAACAAATTAAATCGACGACGCTCGACAGAAATCATATTTTCCATGTTCTCATATTGCGTTTGAAAATCACGAAATGCGTCTGTAGCGCGCAATTGAGGGTAGTTTTCAGAGATTGCCAGTAATCGTCCTAATGAAGAACTAAACTGATCTTGAACCTTTTGAAATTTCTTAATATTCTCCTCGGAAAGATCATCTACCGATAGGGTAATCTTTGTCGCATTTGTTCTCGCTTCGATGATTTCCTTTAGGGTTTCTTTTTCATAGTCGGCACCCGCCAAAACGATTTCAAACAAATTCTTGGTTTTATCCATTCGCTCTTGATAGCGAACTTCAACTTGTTTCCATTGACCATTGATGGATTCGTCCTTATTCACAAACGAATTATAGCTTGAACAACCATTAAAGATGACCAACAAAAGGGCACCCAAAACAACAAAAAGAACAATTTTAGAAGTACTCATATATGTATTTTAAGGTATAAAGATAGTGGATTCCAAGCGTTATTTCCATGGTTTAACAAAAAATAGGAATGCGGCAAAAACCTACCCTTGACAGCTTTACTTACTAAAACCACGATATACGAAGGTAAATAAACATTGTATGAACTCATCGTTAAATTCATTCGGTATATTTGTAACCGCTAAATAAATTATTTTGAACAGTCCAGAATTTTTTAATAGAAAAGCGAGTAGCATAGTATTCTCTTTTCTCTCCCTTTTCTCCTTTGCACAAACAGATCATTGGGAGACTGCTGTTTACGATAACAGTACTTGGACCTATATCGTTCCGAATGCCTCAACACCAAGCAACTGGATTGATCCTGTATTTGTCCCTACCGCTTGGTCAACAGGACAAGGTGGGTTTGGATTTGGTGATGGTGACGATAATACTGCAATTCCAAATGGTTCTATTAGTGTTTATCACCGCATCACATTCAATGTGTCTTCCGTTTCAAATATTACCAAGGCCATTCTCAATATGGACTACGACGATGGTTTTGTCGCCTATTTAAATGGTGTTGAAATTGCCCGAAATGGATTAACTGGTACAGGTCAACCGGCCTATAATCAACTTGCTTCAATTTCACATGAAGCAGCATTATATCAAGGCAATCAACCTGAACAATTTATTTTTACAAACAGTCAGGTCAATGCTGTTTTGGTGAACGGAACAAATACACTCTGCATCGAAACGCACAATCAAACAGCGACATCATCTGATTTCACATCGAGAGCATTTTTGACTTTTGGCATTGCTGACAATTCAGTAGTATTTGGCCCAACACCAACGTGGTTCAATGCGCCCATTGAATTGAGCAACTCCAATTTGCCCATCGTCGTATTGAATACGGGTGGCGTAACAATACCTGACGAGCCTAAAGTTGACGGCTTAATGGGAATCATTTACAATGGACTGGGAGTTCCCAACTCCATCAATGATCCATTCAATGAATTTTACGGGCAAATTGCCATAGAACAAAGGGGATCTTCTTCTAGTACATTTCCGATGAAATCATACGGATTGGAAACAAGAGGCCCAGACACGAACATCAACTACAATGTTTCGGTGTTTGATTGGCCGTCAGACAACGATTGGATTCTGTACGCACCCTACACAGACAAAGCGATGCTTCGCAACATATTGACCTACCATATCGGAAATGAAATGGGATCTTGGGCACCAAGAACGCAGTTGTGTGAAGTTGTTTTAAATGGTGAATACATTGGAGTTTATGTATTCATGGAACGCATTAAGCAAAATCCTGGACGCGTTGACATCGATGAATTGTTGTACGAAGACACCACCAACAACGAACTTACAGGTGGCTATATTTTGAAGGTAGACAAAACAACTGCAGGTGGTGTAATTTCATGGAATTCACCATATACAAGCTCTGCCCCAGGAAATGGCACAATTGGATTCCAGATGCACGATCCAGAGAGCGCAGTCATGCATCCGATTCAACTAGGATATATTGAAGATTATGTGACTGATTGGGAAGACGCCTTAGCTGGACCAAATTTCTCTGATCCAGTTGCTGGTTTTAGACCATATGTTGATGTTCCATCTTTCATCGATTTTATGTTAGTCAATGAAGTATCCAAAAATGTGGATGGTTACCGAATCTCTTCCTACCTCTACAAGGAAAAATTGAGCGATGGAGGAAAATTGTTTGCTGGACCACTTTGGGATTTCAACCTAGGATTCGGCAATGCGAACTACTGTCAGGGTGGAGATACGACCGGATGGGAACTCAATTTCAACTCTTACTGTGGAGGAGGATGGCAAAATCCATTCTGGTGGAAACGTATGCTGGAAGATTCCTTGTACGCACACGATGTGAATTGTAGGTGGCAATCGTTGCGTCAAAATGTATTGAGCACTCCAGTATTGATCAACTACATTGATAGCCTTGCCAACGTGCTCGTTGATCCAGCCGCGCGAAATTATTCAAAATGGCCAATACTCGGCGTTTATGTTTGGCCGAACAACTTTATCGGAAACACATTCCAAGAAGAAATTGATTATTTGAAAGAATGGGTAACTGGTCGCTTGACGTGGATGGACAATAATATGTTCGGTTCATGTCCTGACCTTGGAACGAACGAACTGGAAAAACCGATGGACATTACCCTGTTCCCGAATCCTGCACACAGTTCCGTAACCATTAAAAGCAGCAACATCATTCCGAATGCGCTCATTCAAATTGTAACAGCGGACGGAAGAACTTCATCAGAAGTTGCTGTCAATCAATTGAACACAATCACAATGGATATAAGCGAACTCGAAGCTGGAATCTACTTCGTTCGCGTCTTATCT
>CAMBMC010000099.1 GCA_945868555.1 Chitinophaga pinensis
AGCTGCGGTTGCAACGGATATAGTAACTGAAAAGTTGACTAGAAAGTTGACTAGAAAGGTGACCGAAACGGCTGCAGAAGCAACAACTGAAACAGCTGCTGAAACTGTAACTGAAACGGCTGCTGAAACTGCAACTGAAATTGAAACAGCTGCTGAAACTGTAACTGAAACAGTAACTGAATCGGCTGCTGAAACAGTAACTGAATCGGCTGCTGAAACAGCAACTGAAACAGCAACTGAAACGGCTGCTGAATCTGCAACTGAATCAAACGATTAATCAACAACATTAAATAAAATACAACATGGCAATTACAGCTTCTGACGTAAACAAATTGCGTCAACAAACAGGAGCAGGTATGATGGATTGTAAGAACGCATTGGTGGAATCCAATGGTGATTTCGAAACAGCAATCGATATCCTCCGTAAGAAAGGACAAAAAATCGCTGCAAAGCGCGGTGAAAATGACGCTAAAGAGGGCCTTGTTATCGCTGAGGCAACTGAAGATGGTGCATTCGGTGTTATCCTTGCATTGAACTGCGAAACTGATTTCGTAGCAAAAAATGATGGTTACCGCACGCTTGTTCAATCGATAGTTGATGTAGCAATGAAGCAACGACCAGAGTCTGCAGATGCACTAAAAGCGCTTACATTCGATGATCGCTTAACTGTTGACGAGAAAATCACTGAGCAAATCGGTGTAATTGGTGAGAAACTTGATCTTTCGAGTTACGCAACCATCTCAGCAGACAAAGTAGTGGCTTACAACCACCCTGGTAACCAATTGGCAACGCTTGTTGGATTGAACAGTGGGACTGATGTAGCACAGGATGCAGGGAAACAAGTGGCAATGCAAGTTGCAGCAATGAACCCAATTGCTTTGGACAAAGACGGTGTGGATGCACGTACAATCGAACGTGAAATCGAAATCGGAAAAGATTTGGCCATTCAAGAAGGAAAAGCAGAAGAAATGGCAGAAAAGATTGCTTTGGGTCGTTTGTCGAAATTCTTCAAGGAAAACACTTTGTTGAGCCAAGAATTTATCAAAGACAATAAGCAAACAGTTGAGCAGTTCCTTGGATCTACGGAGAAAGGATTGACGATAACCGAATTCAAACGGTTCTCTCTGAGCTAATAGAAAATATGTTTTGAAAAGGCTATCGGTTTCGGTAGCCTTTTTTCATGCATTGTCGGATTGAAAGACATAAAAATTACGCGGATGAATTCGTATATTTGTCAGGCAAAAATCAATAGCGATGAAATATAAAAGAATCTTGCTGAAATTGAGCGGCGAATCCCTGATGGGGGAGAAACAGTTTGGGATTGATAATCTACGACTGAACATTTATGCCTCTCAAATCAAGGAGATTCATAACCTTGGGATTGAAGTGGCTATCGTGGTTGGTGGCGGAAATATCTTCCGTGGTGTTCAAGCTGAAGAAGGTGGAATGGACCGTACTCATGGCGATTACATGGGCATGTTGGCGACGATGATCAATTCTATGGCTTTGCAAGCGGCATTGGAGGCAGCAGGCATACATACGCGTTTGCAATCGGCCATTGAAATGCGCGAAATCGCCGAACCTTATGTGCGCCGCAAAGCAATGCGTCACCTCGAAAAAGGTCGCGTCGTGATTTTTGGCGCTGGAACAGGGAATCCATTCTTCACAACCGATTCGGCAGCCTCTCTTCGTGCCATTGAAATTAATGCTGATGTCATCTTGAAAGGTACACGCGTAGACGGAATTTATACAGCCGATCCAGAGAAAGATCCAACAGCTACTAAATATGATGTCATATCCTTCGACGACGCCTACAACCAAGGGCTAAAGGTAATGGACATGACCGCCTTCACGCTGTGTAAAGAAAATGATTTGCCGATCATCGTTTTTGATATGGACACCCCAGGTAACCTACTGCGATTGTTGGAAGGGCATGCCGTTGGAACTATTGTAAGGAACTAACTTTATTCACAATACTGTTATGACAGAGGAACTTCAAATGATTTATGATGAGTTTAAAAGCTCAAATAACCGTTCAATTTCACATCTTGACGCAGAATTAACAAAAATCCGTGCTGGAAAAGCGACCCCAGCTATGCTGAACAGTGTGATGGTGGATTATTACGGATCTCCAACACCTATTCAACAGGTTGCAAACATTACCACTATGGATGCGCGCACGATTACCGTGCAAGCTTGGGAAAAAACAATGCTGAACGAAATTGCGAAGGGTATCATCAATTCAAATCTTGGATTTGCTCCCCAAAACAATGGTGAAATCTTGATCATCTCTGTTCCACCACTTACAGAAGAACGTCGACGTGATCTAGTGAAACGCGCAAAAACTGAAGCAGAAAACGCCAAAGTTGCGGTCAGAAACAACCGTAAAGATGCATTGGATATGGTGAAAGACCTAAAAACAGAGGGTTTATCCGAAGATATGACAAAAGATGCTGAAACGGAGATTCAAAACATCACCAATGGATTTGTCAAGAAAGTAGACGACTTGCTTGAGTTGAAAGAGAAGGACATTATGACTATATAATTACTAATTACTAATTAGGTGGCTCCACCGCAGCGGATACGTGATGTGTGATAGCAGACTCGAAGCCACGAATTACGGAGTTGCGAATTACGAATGATTTTTATTAATAACTAATCACCGGTAATTAGTCATTAGTAACTAGTCATTTTTGGGAGGTTACCGTATCAAAATCTCAACTCTCCTATTCGCTTGTTCCTCGGCGGAAAACTTAGGATTAAGGTATACAGGGCGAGTGTTGCCATATCCCACAGAAATCATACGATCTTTAGCAATCCCATTGTCAACCAAATATTGCATCACCTTCTTGGCACGCGATTCAGATAGCTTTTGGGCAGTAAACCCATTTTCTTCACCCGCAGAATTGACATGCCCTTGTATTTCAATGCTCAAGTCGGCATTTAAAGCCATAAAGTCCTTCAAACGACGAAGTTTAGTTTCTGATCCAGGCATGAAGTCGCTGGTTCCTTGTTTGAATTCTATTTCTTCAATTTGCAGCGATTTTCCTCTGGCTACAGGTTCTAAGTAGATGGTTATTTCTCTCGAAACGTCTGCCTGTACAATCAGGGTTGTATCCACAAAAAAGTACCCCTCAGCATCACATTGAATATCGATTTTTCCGCTGTGATTCACATTAAACAAGAAGTCACTTCCACGATAAAATGCCTTAAGTTCTTTTAATCCAATGACTAAGAAATTTGAGGTAATGGTCTCTTTGGTCACAATGTCTCGAACACGAATCGCCAGTGTTGGTCCGAATTCATCGCTACGAGAATCTACAACCTTGGATTCATTTGAATATGCATGACTGCCTTTGGGTTTAAATTGAAAATTCATTTTTACAAAGGCCCTTACTTTGTCGGCTGTGGTCAAGGCAATCAAAATCTTCGTTCCTGCACTAAGCTCCATTGGATAGAGATACCCTGCCGATGATTCTTCCGTTAATCCTATTTTTTGTTCAGCTTTTGAATTGATTAAGCGCTTGATCTCAGCTGAGCCCATCGCCAATTCTTGACAAATGTCCCCTGCACCCTCCTCGAAAACAACCATTTGTATGTAATTCTGGTCGATTTCTGTAGTCAGTGTCAATGTTCCATTGTAGTCTGCAATGTAGCTTAACCAAATGACATTTGACTTGGACAAATCGGACAGGGAAGGATAGGCACTAAATTCATCAAACAAGCCACCATTACCTGGAAATTGAAGGGTGTAATCGCCAGATTTAAATATATTTATAGCACCCTCGCAATCACCAATTTGATCCAAGTTATTTCGTCTTCCTTGTGCACTTGATAAAAGTGACACCAAAAAAATCAGTGCTGTAAGTAAATATTTTCCCATACGATTTTCCCAAATGTATGAAAAACAACATTCATTCACCAATTTTATTTGCGAAATGACAAGTGATTCTTGATGAACGACAAGCGTCTCGTGGTAATCTTGTCTACATGAACAGCTTGAGTGTTCCCTTCGAGGAAACCCGTAAAATCAATTGATCACGGGCAGGATAGATTCCTGTGAGCAGCAGTGATTGCACCGATGCCTTTAACTTGACACCCTCCGCTATGCTCGTGTTCAATTGTTCTTCAAGCATTTTTTTCATTTCCTCCATTTGAGGTTTTAAATCAAAGGTGGAACTCGCACGCATCATTTCTGTAATTTTATCGCTAAACAACCATTTTGCAGATTTGAGTAAGGCACTTTTCGTGCGGAGATCAAATTGTAAATCGGGGAATGAAATAATTTGTTTTTCGGCATCAAAAGTAGGGGTACCTGTGAGGTACAACACACCTTTTTTCTTCCCAGAGAAGCTTACCTCAATGTTCAATTGACTTTTGTTGGCGCCATAGACTTTGACTTGTTCGAAGATGACTTCATTGTTTTTAATCATCACCTTTTGTCCTTTTATTTCACGGGTAAAGATTGCGCTCAATGAGTCATAATTTGAGATAATATCTAACGAAATGTCAAAGCCGTCTGAATTTTTGTGGCTAGATAATTTAGGCAATACCGATGCTTTCGTGTCGCTAGGTACTGCACTCAAAACTTGAGGTTTAGCTGTCAAATGCAAATCAACCAACGCATCTTTTCCATCAAATCGAACCTTTCCGAGCGAAATGCTTGTCGGTGTCAACATCAAATATCCATAGCCATTCATCGATAAGGGGTCACTTAGCGATTTCCATGCGTCTTCGATGCTTGAACGAATATCGATGCCCGCGATTTGTTTGTCAATGTCATCTTCGAGGTCTTTTAACACCTTGGTTACCTCTTTTCGCAATAGGGAGGTTGCATCGTATTTAAATACAGTGATTTCGCAAGCATCGGGTGTCTCAAATTTCTTCAGCGTGGTATTGGATTTAAACTTGAAGTCAGGTGTAATTGAGAATGTTGTTGTGTAGCCAACCGTAACTTTACGCATTGGTTCGCCAACTCCACAACTAGCGTAAACACGAGGAATAATGCAATTTCCTTTATCATTGAAAAGTGCGGTGCATTCCGGGCAATAATTAATTTTCAATAAATACTTCCCATCGACTTCGAAATTTAACTCGGTACCTGAAGCTTTAAATTCAATGGGGGATCGATCGAATTTGTACGAATAACTCACGCCATCGCATTGCTCAAAATTGTCTTTAAAGGTCTTAGGCAATGACTTTTCGGTCATTGCTAGATATGGACGTAAATCAATTTTAATGGGAATATTAATGGAAGATTCTTCTTGTTCTGGTATTGGAAGCTCATCGACAACTGTATCTGGTGCTTCAGGAGCAATAGATCCACATGAACTTAAACCGAAAATAGCCAACAAAGCCAAGATATAAATGGAACGCACAGCAGAATGAGTTTTAGTAAGTTTTAAAAATAAACGCATGTAAATTTACCTATATTTGATTGACATTACCACCATCACGTGTATGAAAAATAGACTTTTGTTATTGATTGTTAGTATGCTTTTGCTTGCGTCATGCGTGAAGCAACGTTCATGCGTGTGTACTTCAACACACTTGGATATTGCTGAATATTATTTTTCAGAAACGATTTTTTATACCGCAACGAAAAAGTCAGCATTGGAAAATTGCGCAGCCAATGAAGATGCCGTTGGACCTGTGATTACATCTTGTGAGTTGAAATAAACGTTTGCCTATCTTCCTGCCATGAATTCTTTTGAAGTGTATTTTTTGTCGAATGGATTTTCATGGTGCTCATCCCGATTGTTACCGTATCTCGCCTTTGTGGTTTTTGGTCTGCTACTCGCTTTTCTTTTGGCATGGATCTTACGTTTTAAGGGGCATGTCAAGGTGCTTTTTGTGGTGAGTATTCCACTCGTAGTTCTTTCTTTTTATTTCGCTCTATTCCCCATTTATCAGGGAGATTTTAGCAAGAACCATGAACGGATCCGGCGCAATGCCGAGATGGAAGAATTGAAATCGAAACGTTTGGTTGTTCTAAGTTTACCTGGATGTCCGTATTGTTTGGAGTCCATGGAGCGCATGCGAATGGTCAAACAAAGACACCCAAATATGACCATCGAATACAAGGTGTGTCATGGAGACAGCGCCTCATTGAAGTGGTTTGAAAAATACGGAAAAAATGATTTCGTATATTCCTTGGCATCAAATAGTGATATGACAAGTAAATTGGCGCGGGGACTTTATCCAACGTACGTTTTACCCAACAAATCTTTCTTGAAGGTGTGGTCAGTGGATCAGTTTGGTATGTCGGCAATCGATGAAGTAGAGGAAACCCTTTCCAAATAGGAGCGATTTCACCAAGAAGGAGCTCACCCGAGAAAAAACCGAAGCATCTTAGTTATTCAATGAATCAATCAATTGGTTGAATGTTTCACTTGGACGCATCGCAGATTCTAACGTTGAACTGTTTGGATGGTAATAACCTCCCAAATCGATTGCTTTTCCTTGGGATTGATTCAATTGTTCAATGATCTTTCCTTCATTCGCTGAAAGTGCTTCAGCAATTCCTTTAAAATGTGCGCTCAATACAGCATCTTCGGATTGATTGGCTAAAGCTTCTGCCCAATATTGCGTAAGGTAGAAATGACTTCCGCGGTTGTCGAGTTGACCCACTTTTCGATCTGGTGACTTTTCATTGTCCAACAGCTTACCAGTGGCTTCATCAAGAGTCGTTGCCAACACTTGTGCTTTCTTGTTTCCAGTTGTTACTGCCAAATGTTCCAATGACGCTGCCAAGGCAAGGAATTCACCCAAAGAATCCCAACGCAAGTGGCCTTCTTGAATAAATTGCTCCACATGCTTTGGTGCAGACCCACCAGCGCCTGTTTCAAACAAGCCTCCTCCATTCATCAATGGAACGATAGAAAGCATCTTCGCACTTGTTCCCACTTCGAGGATTGGGAAAAGATCTGTTAAGTAGTCGCGCAAGACATTACCTGTCACTGAAATGGTATCTAAGCCATGCACGATGCGCTCAATGGTGAAACGCATGGCATCATCTGGACATAAAATGTGAATTTCCAATCCATTGGTATCGTGGTCTTTCAAATACTCACGCACTTTCGCAATCAATTGTGCATCGTGTGCTCTGTTTTCATCCAACCAGAAAACTGCTGGGGTGTTGGATAGGCGAGCACGTGTCACGGCCAATTTAACCCAGTCACGAACAGGTGCATCTTTCACTTGGCACATTCTCCAAAGATCTCCTGTTTCTACTGCGCTCTCTAGCAATGTGTTTTCGTTTTGATCGATCACGCGAATGACACCATCTGCTGGAACTTCAAAGGTCTTGTCGTGAGAACCATATTCTTCTGCCGCTTGCGCCATTAAACCAACATTCGGCACTGTTCCCATTGTTACAGGATTGAAGGCACCGTGTGTTTTGCAGTAATCAATCATCACCTGATAAATTGAAGCATAGCTGCTGTCCGGAAGGACCGCTTTGGTATCTTGATTTTTGCCTTCTGCATTGTACATGCAGCCAGAGTTACGAATCATGGCTGGAATAGAAGCATCTACAATCACATCACTCGGAACATGAAAATTGGTGACGCCGTTGTCGCTGTTGACCATGGCTACACCCGGACCATTCGTATAGCACGACTTGATATCCGCAAGGATTTCATTTTTTTGTGCTTCAGGCAATGTTGCAATTTTCGACTCAAGATCCCCAAAACCATTTCGAACATTCACTTCAAGTTGAGATAGCACAGCAGCATACTTTTCGAAAACGGGTTTGAAAAATGTCTCTACCGCATAACCAAAGATAATTGGATCAGAAACTTTCATCATCGTAGCTTTCAAGTGCAATGAAAACAATACATCCTTCGTCTTGGCATCAGTGACTTCTTGCTCCAAGAAGGCAATTAGTTTCTTGCGACTCATGAACGTGGCATCGATGATTTCACCGGCCTTTAGAGGTGAATTATTTTTCAATACGGTCGAGGTACCGTCAGCTCCTGAGAATTCAATCCGGTAAGTCCCTTCGTTTTGTAAAGTAAGAGATTGTTCGTTGTGGAAGAAATCACC
>CAMBMC010000100.1 GCA_945868555.1 Chitinophaga pinensis
TGAGGCAAAGTAAATCGTGTTGATCGCATCCAAAGGAGTAATCTTTTTGGATTTAGAAATTGGAGTTGACGGCGTGGGAACACTCACAGTTTGCTTAGGGGAAGAGATTTTTTTCTGCATGGGATCTGATTTTCACGTCAAGTACGGAGATGAATAAGGCGCATAACATTATACAGTCATTTTTTTTAAATATTGACTGTAAATAGGGCTTCTAAAAAAAAATCTAGTGAAGAGTTGTTATCTTTTTACATCTCTCCCGTTGATAGGCAGGAACTAAAAAACGTTGTTTTATGAATTTTTAAATGTGCAATAGGTTATAAAGAATTGAATGGAAGTCAGGTGGGAGAGGTATATCCGAACCATCCGGCGGAAAGAACAACTTATTTAAAAACCATCACATGAAAAAAAGAACAATCATTTCTACTGGCGCAACGCCAAAAACTCTTCGCTTAAACTTTGAAAAAGTTGTAGTGGGCGAAAATCCAAAAAATAAAACGGGTTTCTCTTACGCTTTGGTTCCAAAAGAAACTGAGTTTTCAATTGAACTTTACCGTCTTGTGCACGCTTTTCCTGAACTCCCGGGAAGTATTCTTGTTTGTGTACAGAATCTTTCTGGTAAAATGTATCCGATCGCAGTGATTACTTCTGATAGCGATTTACGCTCTTCTGTATTGATTCACAGTGTTTCGAATGCAGCTTGGTGTCTTGCGAAGTTGAAAGAATTCCAAAGTACGATTTTAGTGTTTCAACCTGCGAAAGTGGGTTGAAACATTCCTAGGGTGCTTTGTTTAAATGGATGAATTTTACTTTGTTTCAGAATTCGGCTACGAATGAAACAAAACGAAGAAAGGCGAGTTCATCGCCTTTCTTATCTATTCCTTAAATTATGATTTCTTTCGCGCTTTTTCGCCCCGGAGTTCGGGATACACTAGGTCCCATTTTGGCTGTTGATGAATCGGTTCAAACATCGCCAATACATGCACAATGGCTAAATTGAAAACTCCAACCATGAGAGATACATTTGTTATGGACACCATAAATGGACTTTTCAATTCGGGCATCTGCCAAAATAAAAATTTACCGACGACTGATAAAATCAGCAAGCCTTCACTGAAACAATAGATCTTCTTCATGAAATGAATCCATCCTTTACTTCCGGGTCTCATTGTTCGTCTTTTTTTTCGGATACTACTTGGCTTGCATCCTCATTAAAGGTATGGTGTCCCAGTGCCAATTCGGGGTATACCAATTCCCAATTTGGTTCTTCGCTTATAGGTGCAAAGGCCCGAAGAAATGAATGAATGGCCAAACTTAAACCTCCAATAGTGAGAAGTGCAACACCTCCAGTAAAGTGATTCAAATAAAAAACGCCACCAATCAAGACCAAGGAAATACTTCCTTGACGCAACACTTGTAGTGTTTGAATGAATTTTTTTGTTCCCATGACATCTGTTTTAAAAGTTACAATCCTCCTAACGCATGCACGTAAACAAAATAACAGAAGTCTTTTGAAAGGTTTAGTCTTGAATTTGAATCAAACAACGCTCTTGGTCACAAAAGTGAACTTGTTCATTGAGATTTAAGTGCTGCATATCGTTTTCTAAAAGAGCACGGTTTGTTTTGGAATTTTCACGAATACTTTTCCCTTCACAGAAATGGATCAAGTCTTCCCTAGTTTCAATTTTTAAACCCGGTACTTGAATTAATTTCCCGTTTTCATCTTTCGCAGCCATAGTGAAATAACAGGAGTTTGTATGTTTAACAAGTCCAGTTCGGGGTTGAAGTGATTCCACTTGAATGCCAACAATCATGGTTGTGTTACCGACAAAATGAACCGCTGCGGTTAAGGATACCAACTCACCAACTTCGACAGGACTCAAAAACTCCACTCCGTCGACAGCTACGGTAACGCAATACGCAGCACTGTGTTTGGATGCACAGGCATAGGCCACCTTATCCATGAGTGAGAGGATAATTCCACCATGCACTTTTCCTCCGAAATTGGCATAGGACGGAATCATAAGTTCGGTGATCGTAGTGATTGACTGACTCGGGGTTTTGAAGATTTCTGTCATTTTATGATCACGGGTAATTATTCTTTATTTGTGTTCTTTTTAGCGGGTTCGAGCTCAATCGGCGAGTAATCATTGGATTCTCCTTTTTTGTTTCGTGCGCGATAATTCACGAAATAGGTGTATTGATTCCCACCAACAATCACGTCAGTAATGACAACAATGCTAGAGTCAGCCTTCAATCGACATGCATCTCCAGGCTTCAATTCCAAATCAGCCAACACTTTGTCACGTAATTTCGCATTGTACACCAGTGAGCGCATTGGCCAGATGTAATCGACATTTTGCTGCAAGGAGTCTCGGGACTTCGTGAGCGAACGTTTATCTTTACCAAGAGCTTTTAGATTTGCATTTAAGTGATCGATTTCTTGACGCATCTCCTGCACTTGAGAACGGCGAAGTTGGTCTTCATCACTCAAGTTTTTATAGAGTAAAAAAATGATTAAACTTGAAAATACTGTAATCGCAATGACAGTTATCCAAAGGCGTTTTTTTGTTGTATCTGGCGCTGGTGTTGTACTCATGGTTTTTTGTGCACGGGTTATGAGGATAAACTTACGAAAAAATAGGGATAGGGGAATTGATTTCGTTGCAACAAAATCTTCAAGTATTCCAATGTGAATCAATTTTCACAAATCCATGGAAGGCTGAATTTTCAACTTAGATTTCATTGTATAATTCATTGATTACCTTTAACTTGATTTTAACGCAACCAAACGGACCATTTTGACAACAAACGATTTTTCTACTTTCTCAAACTTTGACATTATCGGAGATATCCATGGATATGGTAAGGAACTCATACTCGTATTAGAGAAAATGGGCTACTCAGAGAAAGAGCCTTACAATTATGCACATCCTGATGGACGCAAAGTTATTTTTATTGGGGATTATATCGATCGTGGACCAGAAATCCTCATGACCTTGCGTATTGTTCGGGCCATGCAGGAAAATGGCAATGCCATAGCCATCATGGGAAATCATGAATTCAATTTTCTCTGTTACAATTACACCAATGAGGATGGAAAGTCTTTTAGAGATCAAGACAAAAAGACGGGAGGAGAGAGGTTCACCGATCAAGAACTTGGTGATGAAATAACCTCCTATCTAAATTGGATGTCCGATTTGCCGCTATTTTTTGAAAATGACGTTTGCCGCTGTGTGCACGCGCACTGGGACAAAAAATCTATAGCCTTGATCCGAGAACGGGGTATTGCAAAGCTCGACCGAGAGGGCTTATTGGCACTGCACGCCGATGCAGAATTACTCCTGGCCTATGAAATTGTTTTGAAAGGAGACGAATTGGAAATCGACGAAGAATACCAGTTCGCTGATAAAGAAGGAAAGGTGAGAAAGCAGGGTCGAATCAAATGGTGGGCAACAGAAAAAGGCACTACGATGGGGGAGTGCTTTGCATCAATTCCGCCAGAAAGCCTTCATAAACCATATATTTCCAAGGCTGATGATTTTGTTGTTCATTATGAAAAGCATGAAAAACCTGTTTTCTTTGGCCATTATTGGATGTCTCATACTGAAATCAATGTGCAAAGAAACAACGTCTGCTGCATTGATTTTAGCGTTGCCAAAGAAGGATTATTGGTCGGATATCGTTTTTCAGGTGAACAAACACTTTTGTTGGAGAATTTAGTACATCATTAAACAGTTTTAAATCCTAGTTTTTCCCCTGTTATCTTTTTTCTAAGCTGACGTATTAGGTATATCGCTGTATTAAAACGGCTCTTACCCAAATACCTTAGCTTATGAAATACGCACTCGTCATTCTATTGGCGCTTCTGAACTTTTCTTTGAGTCAAGCCGCCCAAAGTACACAGGCCAAAGCGCCAGTTTTGCGGAGTGTTTTTAAGCCCTTATCCAAAAAATCGGATCACATTGAGATTATCCGTTTGTACCAAGACAAGTCATTTGAACATTTGATTTATTCCCCTGATCGTGAATTTAAAGGAGGAGTGAATGCTGCAATGTATTACAAGGTGCTAAAAAATACGGGGAAATATTCCATGGAGAGTGGGAAGATGAAATTGAATTGCCTCGAGAAAAATTTTTCTTGCAAGTTGTATGGGATCACCCTTTTTGTTGACAATAGTAAAGTATACGAAAACCGGTTTCGGGCCTTATTCAAGAAAAAAGAGTACATCCTTCGAAGTGCACCTAAAGAAAAGTATGGTCAGCCTTATTTTATGGATCCCGAGCATGGACGGATTGTGACAAATGAAGATCTTGAATCGGAAGTGGATGTCAATGATGTAGTTAGGTACATGATGAAAGGTGAAACTGAAGGACGCATGAAAATAAAAACGATCGTTGACTACCTTCGCGAAAATGTTCAGTTTGTAGCGGATGAAACCGAAGATACTGAGCAAACAATTTCTCTTTTGCTTGGAAGTAATCGCCGCGCGGGAAGCAAAGGAATTGCAAAGCTTTTTGCTGAAATATTGAAAGTCGCTGGTTTGCCATCAAGCGTTATTGAAGGAGAATTGAAATCGGATCTATCAACGCAAACGAAACCCAAGCATTTCTGGAATAAAATACGCGTAGGAACAAATGACCAGTTGTACGACATCAGTTTGGGCGATCGTTGGATGAATGTGGATCCTGTTCTTATGATTCACTCTCATTTTCCTTTTGATGAAACTCATCAACTTTTGGAAACACCATTGACGAGAGTAGAATTTAATCGCTTGGCATATGTCGCTCCTACTCGTGAAAATGCGGAATACATAAGCATTCTTCCGGCGAAGGGCGAGGTGCACATAAAAGATCAAATGGAACTTTTATTTGCGTCAGGATTGTCCATCTCAAAAGCTGAAATCATACCGATAGGTACCGATAATACAACAGCAATAGATGTAAGGTTTACCAGCACAACGACTTCTGGGAAAACGAGAGTGGTCATTCCGATCAAGGAAAAAAATGCCTTGCTAAAAATCCGCACTTCTTCAGGGGTGGAGTTTACTTACCGCTTGTACAATGATGGAACAAGAGACGATGAAATCGACGGCTATTATCAAGAAATGAGATCGATTGCAGCCGCGAAAAGGAAAGTGAATACGGTTGATAATGAGTCCGTTTCAGTAAATCAAAGATCTTCTTCCGCACTGCCTGCCGTATTTGCGTTAAATGCTCATTTCCGCAGCGATGTCATGTCCTACCAGTTAATTGATTTCGCGGGCTTTGATCACCCCATGATTCGCACGGCCGTTGGCTTTTATGGAACGACTGAAATTTCAGGTGCTCAAAACAATCCAAAGATTGTAGAATTTTTTCATGCCACAGGACACCGGAATATCAATGACGACGAAACCCATTGGTGCAGTGCCTTCATCATGTACTGTGCAAAAATGAATGGTTTTGCGTATCCAAAAAATGCGGTGGCCCGATCATGGATGAAGGTGGGTAAGAAGGTTGAACAACCAAGGGTAGGTGACCTCGTGGTTTTTGGTTGGGGACAATCCTACCATGGACATGTAGCCATTTATTTAGGGGAAACGGATCATGGGGTAATTTGCCTTGGCGGCAATCAAGGCAACGAAGTTAATGTTATGGTTTTCTCCAAAGAGAGTATTCTAGGTTATAGACGATTAAACTAATAATGAAGAGGATGAATAAATTAACATTGTTAGGGTGTATGTTGTTGATCGGGATGATTGGCAAAGCACAATATTATGAGCGCACCGGAAAGAATTTCGGGATGTATTTTACGGGTGTTCCAATCGCGACGACCGCCTCAAGTTTGAAAGAACTTTCTACCAATACCTTAAGCGTCGGGGCAGGGTTGATGAAAATGCCAATTCCTGGAATTACTTTTTCAGCAGGATACGGCTATTTAACATTCAGAAATTATGGTGCAAGAGGAGTGATTCTTCCTTATGCAGCTCTGCATTCAGTCGTTGGTTCGGTATTGTTTGATAAACGCATAGCGAAATTGCAGCAGAAGAAGGTGAGAGGCATGTGCCATTACCTGTCATTGGGTTTGCTTGTTGGAGCGGATTACTCCTATATTTTCGGAACACGAGCCATTCCCAATTATTCGCATGGCGAAGTTGGAGGTCAGGTTGGCTTGTCATTCTGCCATGTTTATTCGGGTGCGGGGAAGCGATCAAGAAGTCAAACCAACCATTTTGATGTCTTTTACCGACAAGGGTTTACACCAGCGATACAAGTCGATATTTCAGGCCAAAAACAATCCTTTTACCGCTGTGAAATCGGTGTTCGCGTGCGATTAATTCGCCATCAAGTATATGATTTTTTAAAATAAATAGAAACACAATTCACGACAAAAAAGGAAGCACTATTTGTATCGGATTTATTTTAGCACATAAGAAAATAGAAACGGTTTGTAAATAATTAACAACCCAATTCCTCTTCTTCCTTGGATGGATGATCGATAAAATCTTGAATTAAAGACCCTTCGGTTATGAGTTTTTTCAGTTCTTCCCAAGGAATACACATGGATGGAGCACCAGCGGCATAAGAACCAATTTCGTAGGCGTCATAAACGAAAACCATTCCTTTTCGGGTAAATGAAATGTTATATGCCAATTCGAAATCTCCAGCTCCAGGTGTGAAATCCCAACCTTCAGCGCCATTTTCTGCGATAAAGAATTTTTCCGCAATGCGTTTTAACTCTTTGCCATACCCCGCCTGAAGAATGTTACTCAATCCTAGCACTTTTCCAGAATGAAGATCAAAATTGAATGTTTCTGTCGTACCACCGCCATGTGCCGCCCCGTAGTAATATTCATAATTCCCGATGACTACGACTAAAATATCGCGTGATTTTTCGACCACATCACAGCGAATTGAACGTTGGTAAGCCATCTCAATGTCGTTGCGTTCAACCCCTTCTGAAACCCATTGACTCAGAGATTTTTCCTTTAAGGTATTGTTCGTAACACCTTTGATGATGGCTCGATTGATGCGCTCCGCCACAGACTGATCTTTCAATTCAACCGTCAACATGTGCAAATCCATTTCTGAACAAAAGTCATTGCCCTCAGCATCATTATTCGTAAAGCAATATTCTTTGCGGTAATCGCGAAATCGAAGGACCAAACCACTTTTAAATTGTGGTTCGGTGACACTGTCTTTTTTCTGAGAATTTTCAGCCTTAGATTCCTCGGGTTTTGCTGATTTTTTTTCGCTGGGATCGCATGCTGCGTTGATAAGTAGTGTGCTAAAAAAAAGAATGAGATAGGGCAAGCGCATGGGTCTAAATTTTCGCTAAAGGTAATTCATTTGGTGCAAAAAAAAGAGGCCTAAGCGGCCTCTTTACAAAGTTCTTTCAAGCGATTCTTTGCGCGTTGAAAGTAGATATTAATTTGACTTTCAGGTATGTTCATTAACTGAGACATTTCACGACCACTCATTCCGTACATAAAACGGTACGTAATCAATTGGCGGTCACGGTCACTTAAAAAAGCCATGGCTTTGCGAATCACACGAAGTTGGGTGTGTTCAAGATCCTTTTGTTCGGTAGTGTCGTGGTGCATTATGGTACCGTTCAAAGGTACAAGGTCCATTTTCTTCATGCTACGAATTGCATCGAAGCATAAGTTTTGGGTTACTCTATACAACCAGCTTTTAAAGTTTCCTTTTGCTGGATCAAATTTGCTGATGTTTTCAATGGCCTTGATGATGGCGTCTTGAGCAAGGTCATCTGCCAAATGGAGATAATGATTTGGTAGAGAACGTTTCGCAATGGCACGGAAGTAAGGAAGTTGCTCGGAAATAAGATCAAGATTCGTTTTCATGGCGTTTGGTTTTTAGGGTTAAACATTAAGCAGTTATAATGTGGAGAGTAACCTTTTTAAA
>CAMBMC010000101.1 GCA_945868555.1 Chitinophaga pinensis
ATTCATGATCATGACGATGCGAACAGTCGCGTCGGCGCTTAAAGTTACGTGACCAGATGATGGGTTTGGATATACACTGATGTTACTTGATACGGTAGAACCATCCCCCCCTATGATATATGGGTTGTCCAATACCGCGATAACGGGAGCGTTTGGTTCTTTTATTTCAAATTTTCTAGAGGTACTGCATCCATTCGCATTTGTAATGGTTACGGCATAGAATCCTGCACTTAAGCCCGTCTGATCTTCATTCGTAACAACGAGGCTGTTCATGTTGGTTGGGTTCATGTCTTCCCAGAAATAAGTGGTGTCGATTTCATTTACAATTAGATTGATGCTTCCGTCGGAACCTTGAAAGGTACTTGCGTTGTTCACAACAGATGATACCTGCAAGTCTAAGGCATCGACTAAGTTTACTTGTGCAGTGACAAAAGAAATTGAATCATCGGCAATGTTGAACGTGTATGTTCCTGCGCTGAGAGCTCCAACCTCAATGATGTTTCCATCAATAATTTGATTATTCACAGTATATGGACCTTTTCCCCCTCCGATAGAGATGTATATTTTTCCATTTTGATCACCGTGACAAAGCGGTGACTTCTTGTCAATTTCTAATTTTAATGGATTTTTTGATGCTCCAATTACTGTTGTTAATTGTGCGCTAGCTTGAAATGCTGTAGTAAGAAGTCCTGCTGCGAATAAAATGTTTTTAGTTTTCATAATACTGTTTTTAAAAGGTGTGTGTTTAATTGTTAATTTTTTTTTAATCGTTGTGATGACGTTGTGTGTATGAGTGGTTAATCTATTAATTAATTGGAAGAGCCTCCGTTTGCATTGTTTGCTCCGTTGATATTTGGGTTAAAACTTGGCAATGTACCGCCGCCATTTGTTCCCGTTGTTCCTTGTGGCGCTTGACCTACGATAAATCGTTTGTTGGTTTCGCAACCATTTGGGTCGGTAACAGTGACTGCATATACACCAGCGATCAGTCCAGTTTGATCTTGTTGAGTTGGCACAAGTCCGGATCCATCAGGTGTTGTCCAGTTGTACATTACTCCTGGATAAGATACCGTTAAATCAATTTCACCATTGTTACCCCCATACGTGCTAACATCTGTTACAGATGCGTCCATTTCTAGTTGAAGGGGAGAAACCAACAATACCTCTGTAGTAGAATTTGTTAGTAAAGTATCGGTAATGTAAAAGCTGTATTGCCCACCCACGAGGTTTGTCACTTGGAAGGATGTCCCAACGATTTCGAGACCATTCACGAAGTATGGCGGGAATCCACCCGTGATGTCAATGTTGATGACGCCATCATTGCTTCCAAAGCAAGAAGGGTTTGCATGAACCATTTGCACAGACATAGGAATTTTATCCTGAGTGATCTGAGCTGATGAGGAAAAGGCTGAGAACAGAAATGTTACTGTAAAAAGACCTGTAGCGAAAATGAATTGTTTTGTTTTCATAACTGTGTGTTTTGTGTGTGTCGTTTTTAAATGTTTTATGTCTTTCGACGAAACAAAGGTTCACACATTCCAACGGCCATGAAAGTATTTAAAGGTCGGAGTGCTTCAATTTCAGTGCAAGCGCTCAGTAGGCCCTAAGTAGTTTTACGCAAACAGGGGGCGATTTGAATGAAAAATTGATAATGAAGGATGAAAATGGAGGAGAGTTAAAAATGAATAATTACGAATTACGAATTACTTCAATTAATCTAAACAAATCGAAGATCGATTAAGTCTTTTAGCGCAGCGGTCTTTTGTCTTGCAGTCAGCCGCGGCTGACGGGTCTTTTGTCCAATTACGAATTACTTCAATTAATCTAAACAATTTGAAGATCGATCAAGTCTTTTAGCGCAGCGGTCTTTTGTCTTGCAGTCAGCCGCGGCTGACGGGTCTTTTGTCCAGTTACGAATTACGCAGGCTGTTCTTAATAATCTTTCCCCTTTTCATTGAGCAAGACCATCGCTTCGTTCCATGTTGGTAGCTGATCTGCTTCAAATCCGTAAGTTCTGCCGGTGGCAATTTTATGGAACGCTTTCATGGCTTTTAGGTGAGCACCACTGCGCATAAACCCCAACATGACTTCGCGACTTTCCCAAGACGTCATGGTGCATTGAGTGCCATTAACTCGTTTCGCAGCGACGCTCAAACTTCCTTTTGCTAGTTGTGCCTGGCGGAAGCTTGGAATGGCCAAGACCCAAAATCTGAAGTAACTGACAATGCCCTTGGGCTTCAATTGCGTCAGGGAGATGTACATGCCTTATTTCTTTTTCTCTTTGATCTCAGCACTCAGCATGGATTGGATTTGACGCATGGTCGTGTCCATTCCTGCAGGACTACCGTCCAAAAAGATGGTATTTCCCTTACCGTATTCTGCAAAGTTTTTGATCGCCTCAGTCCACATCGAGAACAAAATCACATTGGTATCTAGGTTGGCTTGCTTCATCTCTTCAGCCGCCTCGCTCATCCCTTTTGCTACTTCTTGACGGAACAGGGCAACACCCTGACCACGCAACATGGCCGCTTCTTTTTCCGCTAGCGCTGCAATTTTAATCGCATTCCCATCTGCTTCTGCCGCCTTTGTTTTTGTAATCAACAAGGCCTGACCTTCATTTTCAGCTGCTGCCTTCAGGTTGTTCGATGCAACAACCTTACTCATGCTTTCGATGATCGCAGCATCAAAGGTGATGTCATTGATTTGAAGGTCCAACAAGTGAAACCCCCACGACTCTAAGGTGGTGTCGATTTGTTCTTTTACATTGTCCACCAATTCGTGACGAAGTCCCAAAATCTCAGATTGCTTCTGGCTGGCCACATACGAACGAATAGATCCTTCAATGGTGCGAATCAAGGCCTGCATAAAATCTTTGTTGCTGATAAACTTGAAAGCTACCTTCTTGATTGTATCCTCCTGCTCATCCATTACGCTGTAAAGCAACATGCTTTTAAAATAGACATTGGCTTGGTCGATTGTTACCGCTTGAAACTCCATTTCAATACTTTGGTTTTGTATGGAAATGCGTTTGAATACCTTTTCAATAAATGGAATTTTTAAACGCAACCCGGGATGTAAAACACGACGGTATTTGCCAAACATAGTGATCACAGCAATTGATCCTTGCGAAACGGTTAATAATCCACTAAGAATAACAATTACGACCAGCCCGAGTGCAATAAGGGGAAATTCCATATTTTCCATATTCTATTTTTTTTGAGTATGTGTAAATGTAAGCATAAAGAGGGGACTGTTTCGGTGAAAATGAACAAGGAATAAAACTTAATTTCACACGTATAGAATTTTAACACCGCGCAATTAACTTGTCAAAATGAATTTAGAGATCAATACATACAATTCCAATCAAATAGCTGAATATCAAGAAATTTGTTCGTTTCTTGAGTCCGAGATAAACAAGGAACTTACAGAAGCAGAAAGCAAGATTTGGCACGCTCACCCCGTTTGGTTTCTCGGTGGGAATCCGATTGTTGGCTAAAGCAAGCAAAAGCCAGGCATCCGTTTGATGTTTTGGAGTGGGTCCGATTTTGAAGAAGAGGGATTGATTGTGCGGCCTGGAAAGTTCAAAGATGCTTCTATTTTGTACAACAGCATTGCTGAAATAGATGCCGAAGCCTTAAACCGATGGTTGAAAAAATCCCGAGATATTCAGTGGGACTATAAGAATATCGTGAAGAACAGAGGTAAACTTGAGCGCATAAAGTAACATGAACACAAGGGACGAACACAAAGAACGCATGGCAAAAATTACCATGCATCCTTGTATCCACTTTAAATATCTTACGTGAGCCAAAGGGTCTGTAGTCGTTCAGTCTGCTTCGCGAAATGCAAATGGGTTCAGTTTTGGGGTCTCCTCCTCTTGGCTTTTTTCGGCATCACTGTGTTTCGGAACATGCCCAAAATTAGGATTCACTGAAGAAGGATTTTTCATTTAGCCGCGGCTTACCACTTATTATTTAGGGATATGAAAAGCGCTAAACGACAAATTTTTAGCAGGAATGATTCAGGATGATTGCAATCAATCCTTTTTATCCTTTTTATTTGAGCGATAGATATTCCATACTGTGAGGGCCATGTATGAAGAGAATATCACGAACCCCGTGATGTACATTGAAATACTCATTTTATGAATCTTTTCTGCGTTGTCTAATTGCAATGGCGAACAACAAGATTGTGCCTGGCCAGTGCGCTGAATATTGGGCCCCTTCAGTATTGCCAAAAACACCTAAACCAATGGAGTATAGCATGCAAATAAAGGCAAAAATTATAGGGTACCAAGTGTTAATAAATTTCATCATCTGTATTTAAAAAATGTTTTGCAAATTACGTATAAATTCGAAGATTTCATGTCTGGAATTTAAATTTTGTATTATCATTTTCCCTTGGTATATGTGTAAGCTTCCCAAAAAAAATGAAACATCCAACATACACCAGGCATGATCACTAATTTGATTTAAGGAATCCTAATAGTTTATCAACGCTTTCTTTGGCATCTCCGTAGAGCATTTGAGTATTGGATTTGTAAAACAGCGGATTCTCAACACCTGCGTAGCCCGCAGACATTGATCTTTTCATGATGATTACTTGTTCCGCTTTCCACGCCTTGATCACGGGCATTCCGTAAATAGGACTATTCGGATCGTCTTCCGCTCCAGGATTTACAATGTCATTTGCTCCAATTACCATGACAACATCTGTACTAGACATGTCATCATTTATTTCATCCATTTCCATCACAATATCATATGGTACATTTGCTTCAGCCAATAAAACATTCATGTGTCCGGGAAGACGACCGGCTACAGGGTGTATGGCAAATCGAACGGTTTTTCCTGATTTCTGCAATTCTTGAACCATGTCATAAATGGGGAATTGTGCTTTTGCTACCGCCATTCCATAACCAGGAACGACAACAATTGTTTTTGCATCTTTCAGTAATTCGGAAACTTCCTCGTGGTTCAAAGATGTAATTTCTCCCTCAATTACAGATGTTTCTGAACTAGAAGGCACTGTTCCAAAACCTCCGAGAATAACCGAAACAAAAGATCTATTCATTGCTTTACACATAATTATGGACAGAATTGCCCCAGAACTACCCACTAATGCTCCTGTAATAATTAACAAATCATTTCCGAGCATGAACCCTGCCGATGAAGCCGCCCATCCTGAATATGAATTTAACATGGAAACGACAACAGGCATGTCTGCTCCACCAATAGCCATGACTAAAAAATAGCCAATTAGTCCGGCAATCAATGTCATTGCGACAAGGTAGTTCAACCCAAAATCGCTCTCAGATCGCACAAAAAACACACCTAGTATGATACAAACAATAACCAAAAAGATGTTAAGCAAATGACGGCCTTTAAATAGCAAAGATTTGCTTGAAATTTTTCCTTCTAGCTTACCCCAAGCGACGATTGACCCTGTGAATGTTATTGCACCAATAAAAACACCAATAAAAATTTCTATGAGATGTATTGTTTTTTCTGTGGCTGTTAATTCCTCAACGCCTATATTCAGGTATGAACCAATGCCTACAAGAACCGCTGATAAACCAACAAAACTGTGGAGAATGGCAACCAATTGAGGCATAGATTCCATTTTCACTCGTCGAGCTAAAACAATCCCAATAAAGGATGCTGTCACCATAGCCAAGATGATGTAAATGTGGCCTTCTACATTTCCCCCAAAAACAGTAGCTGCAATAGCTACCATCATTCCAAGTATTCCGTAAAGCACACCCCGTTTAGAAGAGGCAATAGAAGATAATCCACCTAGACTAAGGATGAATAAAATGCTTGCAAACACATATGCTGCTGTTTGTATTCCTGAAGTCATGATGAATTATTTTTTAAACATATTTAGCATTCGCTGTGTAACAAAAAAACCTCCCACGATATTTATACAGGCAAAGAAGATTGCCGCCAAGGCAAGAGCACTACTAAGATTGATACTGTCTTTGGTTTGTAGTAATCCTCCAACAACGATGATTCCACTGATTGCATTCGTAACAGCCATTAATGGAGTATGTAACGAATGTGACACATTCCAGATTACCTGCCACCCTATAAAAACGGATAAAACAAAAACGGTAAAATGCTGCATAAACTCGGCAGGTGCAACTTGACCCAAGCCAAATAACATTAAACCGATGGATCCCAATTTCAAAACTAAGGACAATCCACTCGAGGTGTTTTTATTTTTAACACCCTCTGCTTTCTTATCTTGATTGTGATTTGCAACTTGAGGTTTTGTTGAACTAACTGGCAACGGTTCAGGGGGCCAGTTTACATTCCCTTCGTGCGTGACCATTGCTCTAGAAATAATTGCATGATTCATGTCAATTTTCCAATTTTCTGCTTTCCCCATATCGTCAAGCATATGGCATAAATTATTCCCATACAGCTGTGAGGATTGTGCCGGTAGCTGATTTAATTTTCCAATAATGGTGACGCCATTTTCTGTTTTAAAAATTTCGCCGTCTTTAGTTAGTTCACAGTTTCCCCCCGAAGATGCAGCTAAGTCTACGATGACAGACCCCGGTTTCATGACCGCAACATGGCTGGCTAAAATTAATTTTGGCGCCTCACGACCAGGAATTTGTGCAGTTGTAATAATTATGTCAACATCCTCAGCTTGAGCCTTGAATAGGGCCATTTCTGCGGCAATAAATTCTTCGCTCATTTCTTTTGAATAGCCAGAATCTGTTGCTCCATCCTCATCAATATCAACAGTGAGAAATTGGGCACCCATGGACTGAATTTGCTCAGAAACCTCTTTTCTTGTGTCAAAAGCCCGAACAATCGCACCCAAAGAATTGGCCGCTCCAATTGCCGCTAACCCCGCAACTCCTGCGCCGATTACTAAAACTTTCGCAGGCTCAACCTTTCCAGCGGCGGTAATTTGTCCATTCAAAAAACGCCCGAAATAAAATGCAGATTCAATGACAGCTCGATATCCCGCAATGTTTGCCATAGAAGATAAAACATCCATTTTTTGCGCTCTAGAAATTCTAGGAATGGCATCCATTGCAAGGCAACTTATATTTTTCTCTGCTAGTATATGAAGAAGCTCTTGATTTTGGGCAGGCCTTAACATACAGATCAGAACGGTTCCGCTTGGAATCATTTCAATCTCTTCAATAGTGGGTTCATTAACCTTTAAAACAATAGACGCTTTTCCGAAGACATCTGCAGCATCGTTTACAATATGTGCTCCAGCATGTTGAAATTGAAGATCCGAAAAATTTGCTCGTTCTCCAGCTTTACTTTGGATAATAACCTCAAAACCTTGTTTGAGCAATCGTTTCACGGTCTGAGGAGTTGCAGCTATTCTGGATTCGTTGAGAAATGATTCAGTCGGGATTCCTATAATCATAGAATGAAATTAGATTACTTAAAGACAAATGAATGAGACTTATGTTTAAATCTAGAACTACATTTATTTGAGAGACCGGGCATTTCGCTTAAGCATAGAATAATAGCTTTCGCCCTTCCAGTATATTTTTCTTTTGAATTGGCATTGTGCTGAATAACCCTTATCCACGGGTCTTTCGTATACCCGACGTAGTGTTTATCAACTGTTTTAGAGTAAATAATGTAGATATAGTGGCTCATGAAAAATAAAATAGGTCACCTTTCGATGACCTATTTCTGCTCCTCCTCTTGGGATGGCAAGGCTTGCTCTGATTAATCCCGCAGGTGCGGGACTCTAAGCAACTGAGCTAGTTCTCCGTCAGGGACAAAATTTTATTAAAAAGTAAAAAAGGTCACCTTTCGATGACCTTTTTCTGCTC